>NZ_JANSHF010000004.1:0-145000 GCF_047461475.1 Synechococcus sp. WC10meta | reverse complement strand
GGTGCGAGTCGTTGGACATGTGGAACATCGCCACGAAGCGCACGTCCCAAGGGTTTTCACCCGTGCGTTCGTTCACCAGTACCGGCACGCGCTGGTAGATGGCGCGGGTGAGGTCGGCGTCTTGCCGGGTGCGGAAGACGGGCAGGGTGCGGGTGTTGGGGTTGATGCGGGCAATGTCCTGCGGCGTTAGGCTAAAGAGCCGACGCGGGTCGCGCAGGTGGTCGGCACGGGTGGCGAAGAAGGCGAAAGCAGGGGCACTCGCTGATACGTTTCTGCCGGTGAGGGTGAGCAGGCAGAATTTCATGCGACTATCCACCGCCGGGAAGAGTTTGTCGCGGTTTTCAAAATCAAACAGACTGGCCAGTTGCCCTTTTTCCACCACATCGGCAAAGAAAAGCTTGTTGGTGTCGTCGGTGGCAATGCCGGTAGGAATGATGATGCCCGCCCGTCCGCGGGGGCTAAGCAGGAGGCGCACCCTCTCGGCAAAAACGGAATAGGTGTTGATGTCGCCGCGACCCGTGAGCGGATAGGCTCCACTGCTGCGCAAAAAGCGGCTGGTGCTTTCGGCAGCATGCAGGGCGTGTTGATACTCTGCCCACAGAGCAGGGTTGACCTCAGGCAGTTGCTTAATCAAGCGCTTGCGGGCATCAGCATTGGGTGCTTTGGCAATCTGGGCATCGCGGCTGGCAAAAAACTCCTCTTCCTGGAGCTTGATCCGCTCCCACGGCGGGTTGCCCAGAATGACGTCGAAGCCGCCCTGCTCAAAGACCTCAGGAAACTCCAGCGGCCAGTGGAAGAAGCGTTGCTCTGAGGCCAGGGCTTGGGCAGTTGCTAGAGCTTGGGGATGGGCCCTACCCTCCAGCCGGTCAATCACCGCTTGGGTGGTAATGGCTCTGGAGAAGTCAGAGGTCAAGGGCTGGAAAAAGGCCGCTGTCCAGAGGTGGCAGGCTTCCACTAGCTTTTGGTGTTGCGGGTCTTGGCAGTAGCGGCTGTAGAGCTGCTGCTTACGGCTCACCTCCTCTGGGGAGTTATCTGGAATGGCTTCTAGCTCCTGTCGTTCCTGGCTTAGCTTGGTCAGCGCCTCCTCAGGTTCAAGGGGAAGGGAAAGTTGCCCGCTTTGCAAAGCTTTGCGCTCGCTGCGATTGCGCCTCTTGAGGGACTGGGCAGCCTCCCTGGAGTCAGAGCTGACCGGGGTGAAGGCTTCATCGGGAATGCCTGCTTGCAACACCTTGGGATCCAGCACCCCCACCAGCGAGTCGCCACACTTGATGCGGTGATCCAAAAAGGTAAGGGGCTTGCCGGCACAGTGGGCTTCTAGCCACAGGGCCACCCGACAGAGCTCCACCGCCAGGGGGTTTTTGTCCACACCATAGAGGCAATGGGCTACAACATCCCGGATGGCTTCCCGCACCCGCTCTGGGGCAGGTTCCTCTTCGCCGCTGCGAATCTTGGCCAGCTCCTTGCCCAAACGCCGGGCCGCTGCCAGCAGGAAGTGCCCCGAGCCACAGGCAGGATCCAGAATGCGCAGGGAAAGCAGGGCCTGCTCAGCCGCAAGAATGTGGCGGTCACTCAAGGGGGTAGACTGCCAGGCTAGGGCCAGTTCTTCTTCCGAGGGAGTTGCCTGCCGTTGACCTCCAGGGGGCTTTGCCAGTCTTGCAGCGACTTGGCGGGCAAGCCTCTGGCGAAGGGCTGGAGGGATCGAGCTCCACTCCCTGCTAGCTATCTTTCTTGCTTCCTCTAGCCGTGCTTCCAGGACGGGCTCCAACGCCGAGCGGACCAGTTCAGCCACTAGCTCCGGTGGGGTGTAGTAAGAGCCCGTGCTCTTGCGCTCAGAGCCGTAGCCGAGTTCAAAGCGAGGCACCCCCTGGGAGGTGACAACCTGGGGCTGGTAGTCCAGCAGACTTTCGTAGACGGATCCCAGCTCCTCCACGTCCAGGGCAGCGTAGTTCACCCGGCGAGGGGGAGAGGTGGGGCTTTCCTGGTAGTAGGCCAAGTGCCAGAAGGCCTGCAGCAGATCCCGGTTGCTGAGGCTGCAGCTATCCAGATCCAGAGGGGCAAAGAGGTCCCCATTGAGAGGGGCAGCCCCCAAAAGCTGGGCCAGCTCCTCTTGGGAGAGCACCCGCCAGAGCACTCGCAGGCTGCACCAGAGATCCTCATGTTCCGTAAAGGCGCTCCGCCGCTCCAAAAGCTGCCGCAGCCGACCCACGCCGTAGTGATCCCGGTAGAGAGGACTGGCGCTGATAAGCCCCCGCTCCTCCGAGACCAGCAGGAACAAGAAGCGATAGACTAGCCGCAGCAACTGGCGGTAGAACTCCAAAGCTGCCGACCTGCCAGAAGCCAGCCAACCCCGCAACTGGGAGTTCTTGGGGTGGGAGAGAAACCCATTGGCCAAGCCCTTGAGGCAGGCTTCCACCCCATCCCGCAGTCGCTCCCGTACCCGGCCACCTTGCTCCAGAGCCTGCTGGTAGTACTTTTCCAACAGACAATCCGCCGCTTGCCCTGCAACTTGGGGCAGCCGGCTGCGGTGCAGCAGCCGAAAGAGAAGGGCAAAGTCGTTAAACCGCTGCTCCTCTAGGATTTGCCTTAGGTCAAACTCCACATAGGCCTGCCGACGCACATAGGTGGAGTCGCGCAAAAGGCGCAGGGTCAAGCCGTTGGTGACAATGCCCCAGAGGTGCTCGCTGCGGTTGAGATACTCCTGCAACAGAGAATGGGGCGCTAGACGAGGTCGGCCCGTTGGAGCTAGCCGCCCCAGCTCCTGCCGCACGCCCACAATGTGCACCGGCGGCGCCTCTTCCGCCTCCCCTGCCCGGTGGGAGATGGCAAAGGTAGCACCATCAACCTCCTGGGCCCGTGGGTTGTAGTGCAGCTCGTAGCCCAGCAGGCTCAAGAACGGGATAACCCAGGCGTCGCGCGTAACCGAAGTGCCCAGATCCTCTTGGGGCAGACGGGCCAACCGCCCCTGGAAAGCCTCCCAGTAGGTGCGGGCAGTGGCCAGCGCCATGGCTATCTCTTCGGTGAGGCTGCGCTTGCTGGCTAGGCCAAAGTCTTCTGGCTTTTGTCCTGGCAGATCCCCGGCTAGAAGTTTCTCCAGGATGTCAGGCCCCAACAGGCCCCCTTCGATGCGTACCCCAGCCCACTCACTCATTTCTGCCCGCCCACCAAAGGTTGGAGAACCAGAAGTCCCAGAAGATCCGGGGGAAACTGCGGCTTTACCTGCAGGCCCCGCACCTGCAGCGACACCGCCTGACGGATGCGCCTGTGGGCAGCCTCCAGCTCACTAGCCCGCTGGCCAATCCGCTCCCGCACCGCCTGCTGCAGGGGGTGCCCTGTCCCCCAGTTTTCCCCTGTTTCCGGCCAGGGGCCAAGACAGGCCAGGAGATGCTCGACCAGCTCCTGTTTTTCTGCCAAGGGCAGGTTGGCATCCGGCTTGGCTTTGGCCAGCAGTTGCCAAGCGGTGGCTGTCTCCAGCCACTGGGCCTCCCCCCTTTCCAGGCCAACCCCACCCAGCACCAACACCTCCTCCCCCAAAAGAGGCTGGTTTTGGGATAGCTCCAGCAGGTAGCGCACCCGCAGCAGCAAGAGGGTGGTGAGCTCAGCTACAGCCCGGCTGCGGAGAGCGCCACAGCGGCAGATGAGGGGATTCTCCCCAGCGCTGAGGGCCTCCTCCAGCAAAAAATGGGCCAGGGCAGCCACAAAGCGGTGGTTGCGGCCAACATACTCCGCCCCTGGCGGTGTAGGCGAGTCAAAGCTAATGAGCCAGCGCCCGCTCTTGGAAGCGGGTAGAGCCAGGCGAAGGGCTTCCGGCAGGGTGGCGGTGGCCTCGGCGCCCACACTCACCTGGTAAACTCCAGGCTGCTTCTGGGGGGTTACCGTCAGGTTGAGGCGCTGGGCGGCAGTCAAGAAAAACTCGCGGACGGCGTCGGGATCCCCTAGGACAGCATCTGCAGCCTCCAGCTCCCGCTGCACTTCTTCAGGCTTGAGGGCCCGCTGGGCAAAGCGAGTGCGGTTGAGCTTTTCCCGCTGGGCCTGCTCCTCCCACTGCTGGTGAAACTTGAGCACTTCTCCGTCCAGATCCAGCACCAACTGGCGCTCGGCTGACCACTCTCCTTGGCGCAGGAAGAGGGCTTCCAGCACAGCCTGGGTAACGCTTTCGCTGGCTTCTGGGACAGGCACCGGGGTGCCGAGGGTGCGGTGGATTTCCCGCGCCTTGTCCAGCAACACCTTCAGCACCACGCCGTCGATGGGGTTGTCCTGCCCAAAAAAGCGGATCACCTTGACCCGGTCGGCTTTTTGGCCGTAGCGATCCACCCGCCCCTCCCGCTGCTCCAGCCGATTGGGGTTCCAGGGTAGGTCGTAGTGGATGACGGCGGTAAACTTTTCCTGCAGGTTGATCCCTTCCGAAAGGCAGTCGGTGGCCACCAGTACCCGGGGCTGCTCAACGGCCAGTTCGGCAATCTTGGCCTTGCGCTCCTCGTCCCCCATCCTGCCGGTTACGCAGGCTACTTGGGCGGCGGATCCCAGGTGTTGCCGCAGGTGGCTGGCCAGGTACTCCGCTGTGGCTACGTAGCGGCACCAGAGGATGGGGTGAAAGCCTTCTTCGAGCAACCTCTTCACCAACTCAATGGCCCGCGCCAACTTGGTGTCGTGCTCGGGGCCCTGCAGGTGTTCAGCTAGCCGAGCCAGAGCTTGTAGCCGGCGGCGGTCGCTATCTCCAGCTTCTAGAGCTAGCGCTGACCATTCATCGTCAACCCGCTCTTCTGCCGACTCGAACACCCAGCGGCTCAACTCCGCCTCAAGGTCTTCTGCCTCCGGGGTTAGGCCGCTGCGATGGCGCAAGGCGGCCACGGCTGCTGCTGGGCTGGACATCACACAGCGCAAGAGAGCCAAAGCACCCCAGTAGCGCACTCGCCGCCGCCGCTGCTCCAGATGTTCTCCTGTCCGCACCAACTCTGAGCAAAAGGCATAGGTGCGCTCAAACAGCTCCCGCTGCCGCTCAGAAAGGGTGTAGGTTGCATCTCCAGCTTCGCGGGTTGGAAAACAGGTCAGCTCTTGCCAGGTCTCCCTAATGTCCCGCCGGGTGCGCTGGACAAAGTGACGGGCTAGCTGGAGACGTTGCTCTTCTGAGAGAGCCTGGAGATCCCACCCCTCAAACTCAGGCCGCAACAGCCCCAGCAGCGAGCGAAAGGCCTCTGGAATGCCACTGTGGGGGGTGGCCGTCAGCAGGATCAAGTGGCGGCTGGGCTTTTGGGCCACCGCTTTGAGCAGGCTATGGCGTTCCTGCTGGCTTCTGCCTGGAGCTGCCGCTGCCCCATGGACTTCGTCGGCAATGACCAGCTCAGGACAAAACTGCAGAAACTGGTGGCGGTTGCGCTCAGTCTTGAGGAAGTCAATGCTGGCCACCTGGACAGGGAAGTGTTCGTAGAGGCTGCGCCCAGGGGGGGTTTTCCGCTCCAGTTGCCCCACCGTTCCCGAGCGGAGGATCACGGGCTCCAGGTTAAACTTTTCCGCCAGCTCACTGGCCCACTGCTCGCAGAGGTAAGGGGGACACAGGACGCAAAGGCGTCGGATCTCGCCGCGATCCCAAAGCTCTCTGGCTATCAGCAGCGCCTCAATGGTTTTGCCTACCCCCACGTCGTCGGCAATCAACAGCCGCACCGGATCCAGGCGCAGGGCCATGAGCAGCGGCACAAACTGGTACACCCGTGGACGGATGGAGATGCGGCCCAGGGAGCGGAAGGGGGTGGCTCCCTCCCGTAGAATTAGCCGGGCAGCCTGCCAGAGAAGGTAAGTGCTTGTAGCGTCGGAAACATTCTTGGCGCTTGGCAGGGGAAATGAGGCAGGGGTAACCCGCTCAAAGGGCAGGGTACCTCCCACCAGATGCATAAGCCGCCGGTGGACGTGAACCCCCTCCTCAGGGGTGCCAGTCAGGGGCCGGAGCACCAGGACTTCCTCGGTCTCGCCGGGGAGCACCACCCACTCGCGGTGGCGAAAGCGAACAACTGAGCCAGGCTGCATGGAACCCAAAAGGCGCCACGGAACAAGCTTAAACTAGCTGTTGTCCCAGTAGAATCAAGAAGAAGCCTCGCCCTACTGCTACGGGTTTTGCCTGGGTGGGCAGTGGGCTTTGGCAAGCCAAGAGGGTGGGGAGGATGTCAATCTGGGCTGTTTTCCATGGCTAAGTCTTGCGAAACCCTGGAGCTCCGCGACGAGCAAAACCAGCCTCTCAAGTGCGAGGTGCTAAGACGGGTGGTCATTGAGGATCAGGTCTATGCCTTGGCCACCCCCCTGGATGCCGTCATCAAAGTGCTGGTGTGGGAGGAGGAGCCCGGGCAGAATGGAGATGCAGAGATGGAAGGGATCCTGGATGAGCCGGATCCCGAGGAGCTCCAGGCGGCTCTCCCCACCCTCCAAGCGGTTTTGGGGGAGTTGAACCTGACCCTGCAGCAAAACGGCTTTGACATCTTGACGGTGCAGGGAGAGCTGCCCCCCGTGGAAGAGGAAGATGTGTTTGAGCTGGGCGAAAGCGAGGAGGAAGCCCAGGAGTTCCAACTGTTGGCTACTTTCTTCCACCAGGACAAAAAGTACGGCGTTTTTACTCCCCTTGAGCCGCCGCTCATTTACGTCGCCCTGCCCGACGAGGGGGATCCCTACCTGCTGGATCCAGAGGACTCTCCTGCTCTTTTCAATCAGCTTAGTGCGCTGCTCTTGGATCTAGACGAGGCGGGCGAGGATGAGGAGTAGGTGACGCCTCTCTCCCTGCGGCTTTGAGCTGCTGGCGGTGGCAGGGCGCCTAGACTTTAGCTCGCCCTATAAGGAGCAGCAGGGATGCAACCGGTTGACCTGACCACCCTCCGGGCGGTGCTGGCGGATCTCAAACGGGCTGAGGCCGGCAGGGATCCCTTGCTGCCTGCCCGCGTGGAGTGGATCCAGCAGACGGATCTCTGGACAGTGGTGATTGGCCTACGCACCCTCACGGCCCGGCCTTGCTTGCTCCTGTCTTGGCATCCCCAGGCGGCCCGAGTTCACCTCTGTCAGGCTCCCCCTAAGGAGGCAGAGGACTTCCCATTTGGCCAACAGCTGCAGCGGCACCTGCGGGGCTTGGCCTTGACAGAGCTGGCGCTGCTGGACGAGTGGGAGCGGGTGATTGACTTTCGCTTTGGCCCTCGCCCTGGGGATCCCCCTCAACGCCACCTTTATCTCGAAGTCATGGGCAAGTACAGCAATGCCATCCTGGTGGACGAGGGGGGCGTGATCTTGGCCTGTGGCCACGGGGTCAGCGAGCGGCAGTCGCGGGTCCGCCCCGTGCAGCCGGGTCTACCTTACGAAGCTCCCCCTGCCCTCAGCGATCCCATCCCGCACCAAGCCGAGCCCTTCTCCCAGTGGCAGGAGCGCCTTGCCCTGATCCCTGGCCCCATCAGTCAACGGCTGCTGCGCGGCTACCGTGGCCTCAGCCGGCATTTGGCAGAGGCGATGTGCCTGAAGGCCGGGATCCCACCCCAAACCCCCAGCAGCCAACTCTCGCCCCAGGAGTGGCAGGCCCTGTTTTTTTGGTGGCAGGACTGGCTGGCTCGGCTGGAAACAGGCCGGTTTGAGCCGGCACTCACCCCCCAGGGGTACACTGTTCTCGGCTGGGGGGGCTCCAGCGGGGATCCCGTTCAGCCCAACTTGCACCAGCTCCTTGAAACCTACTACCAAGCCCAGCTCAACCGCGAACGCTTTGAGCGGGAGCGGCAGCGTCTGGGGCAAAAGCTAGCTGCCCTGCTGAAAAAACTCCGCCAGCGGCGCGAGCACTTTGAGAAGATGTTGGCCGACTCGGCCCAGGCCGAAGCCTCCAAGCAGGCTGCCGATCTCCTCATGGCCCATCTCCACCTCTGGCGGCCAGGGCTGAGCTCGATTGAGCTGCCGGATTTTGCCAGCGGCCAGAGGGTCAAGATCCTCCTGGATCCGGAGAAAAACGCTGTTCTCAACGCCCAGGCCTACTATCGCAAGCACCGCAAACAAAAGCGAGCCCAGGAGGCCGTCCGACCTTTGCTAGAAGCTGTAGCGCAAGAGATCCGCTACCTAGAGCAGGTGGAAGCGTCCCTGCAGCAGCTAGAAGCCTACCGCGAGCCCCAGGACTTGGCCGTCCTCCAGGAAATTGAGGCGGAGCTGATTCAGCAAGGCTACCTAGAAAGCCCCAGCCGGCTAGAGGGATCTAGGCGGGCCTCCTCAGCCAGCTTCAACCCCTATCGCTTCACTAGCCCCAGTGGCTTTTCTATCTGGGTGGGGCGCAACAACTGGCAAAATGAGCGGCTGACCTTTCGCGTCGCCCAAGACCAGGACTGGTGGTTCCATGCCCAGGAGATCCCGGGCAGCCATGTGCTGTTGCGCCTACCTCCAGGGGCGGTGGCCGAAAGCGAAGATCTCCAAGCGGCTGCCGACTTGGCGGCCTATTTTAGCCGCGGCCGCTTCAGCGAGCAGGTGCCTGTGGTGTATACCCGCCCCAAATGCGTCTTTAAGCCCAAGGGATCCCCCCCCGGAATGGTGGTCTACAAGCACGAGCAGGTGCTGTGGGGGCGCCCCAGCCGCGCTCAGTTGCTTGTGGAAAGCCTCCCAGCCCTGTTGTAGCCTCTACTTCGGGTCTACTACGGATCCCATAAACAGCAGCGTTTGAGCCGCCGGGTTGCCGCCGGATCCCGAGGCCACAATGGCCAACCAGAAGGGGCGATCCGCTACGAATTGGAAGGGTTCTTGCCGGTCGAGAGCGGTGCGCGAGACAAGCACGCCAGTGGCGGCTGCCGCCTCGGATCCCTCTTCGTTGACTTCGAGGGCCGCCTTGTGCAAGACTCTGCTGACCCGTGTCGGCTCTGGGGTCATCTGGCTGAAATCGGCCCGACGGGAAAAGGCGATCCCCAGGCCCAACTGCTGCAAAGCCGGCCCCAGATCGGTCTCGTAGGCCAGCTTAAGCTTGGGGATCCGCACCGAGCCGGGGCGGGTGGGCAGGGATCCCGTCCATTCTTGCCACGTTTCTGGGCTGAGCTCCTGCCGCAGGGCTTCTAAGCTTACTCCCGGTTTCGGCAGCAGGATCAGCAGGGCCAGCTCCCCTTCCCCATAGGGCAGGCGCACCACCTGGAGCTGCTTGGTCTCCCGGTAGCCGTAGCGGCCGGATTGGGCCATCATCGGCACTTGGACACGGCTGCCATCCGGGCGGGTGAAGGGCTGGGGCTCTGTCAGGGCCGGATCGAAGGGCTGGGTCCACTTTCCCCTGAAATAGATGGCGTTGAGCAAAACCATCCTGTCTTCACGGCTGAGGCGGTCCACAAGGCGGTCAATCTTGCCCTGAGTGCGCTCGGCTACCCAACGGTTGATGGCCTGCACCGTTTGAGGGGATCCCAGCTCCACCCGATTGGCCACTGCTTGGTAATAGGTAGCCAGGGCTTGCAAAAAGGGAGGCCGCAAGGTGAGGGTGGTATCGACCCAAAGACCGTTGGCCATTTGCACCTGGATTGGCCCTGCTGTTTGCGATCTTTCCGCCAGCCAGCGCACCATCTGAGCCTGGGTCCAGTTCAACTCATTGAGGGAGAGTTCCTGGGCCTCCAGGACCTTGGCCATTGCCGCTTGGGTCTCTCCAGCAGCGCCGTTGTACAGCAGGCTCAAGGCTAGGCGAATGCTCAAGGGGGAGAAAAAAAGGTTCTCTCGCGGCTGCTGCCGGAGCAAGTGATCGAAGAGTTTTAGCGCAAAGCGACTTTGGGCTTGCTGGGCCACCGCCTCTTCTCCATACCCTTCCCCGTAGGTCACGGTCGGCTGGAACGGGAGCCGCAGAGGGGTTTCCTGGGATCCCATCCCGTGCGTGGGCCAAAGGCCCAAGAGCAACAGGCCAAACAGAACCAAAAGCGGGATCTGGCTTGCCGAGAATCTGCTCATTCTTGGTTGGGGAACGACTCTGAGGCTATGGTATCGGGCTAGGGGTGGAGGGCTCTTGCCCAAACTGGCCGTTGTGGCTGCGCTTGAGGAGATCCCGGCCAAACTGGCCAAGGCTTTCCTCTAGTCCTCGTTCGCGACAGCGGTGCGGCCCAATTCCTGTCGGATTAGCAGCAGCAGAGCCAGCACCAAGGTCACTTCCGAGAGCAAGGTGGCCAGGGCTGCCCCTCGCCACCCCCACGCCGGGATCCAGATCCCGTTCAAAGCTCCATTCAGGACTAGGGCTGCCAGTTGTCGGCGGCTTCGCAGCTTTTGCAGGCCAGCGCCAGTGAGCAGATGAGACAGCAGCAGGTGGAGCCCTTCTAGCAAAATGACGGGACTAAGCCAGCGCAGGATGAGAGCTGTCTCCTGGTAGGCGGATCCCAGCAGCCAAGGGATCCCGTAGGATCCTAGGGCCACCCCCAGAGTAGCCAAGCTGCCATAGCCGACCACCCAGGGGAAAAGCTGGCGGGCGTAGCGGCAGCCCTGCAGCAGGCCCTGCTGACCCTGGCGGCACAGCTCGGCAAAGTGGCTAGTGAGCAGCGCAATCATCGGCGTTTGCGAGAAGTTGATGACCCGGTAGGCGGCGCTGTAGAGCCCCCCTGTTGCGCTCGAGGCCAGGCGAGGCAAAAGCAGCTTGTCTAGGTCGGCGAAGGTTTTTGCCGCAGCCAGCCCTACGGCAAAGTCCCAACCTGCTCTCAGCCGTGGCCCTACCTCTTGCCAGTCCAGAGCCGCAAGAGAAGGAGCGCACCACCGCCGCATCCTCCAGCTCATTGCCCCCAGCACTGCCAACACCATTAGCCCGTAGAGGATAGCCCATTGGGTCAGGGATCCCCAGCCCAAAACCATCGCCAGCAGCACGGCACTAACCCGCCCTAGGGCCATGCCGGTGTCGATGAAGGCTACCCCGGCAACTTGCTCTTGCCCAATGAGGATCCCTCTGTACACTTCGGGGAGGGCAATAAACAGCAGGTCGCTCCCCAGCAGGATGCCCACCTCAAGGGGGGAGATCCCGGCTAGCCAAAGGCTCAGCAGAGGTGTTAACAGCAGCACTATCCCACCGCAGCCCAGTCCGACCAGCCACAAGCTGGGAGCGATCTCCTGGGCAGATGCTGCGGCTCCTCGGCCGCTTAGGCGCTGGATCAGAAGTTCTGACTGGCCCCAATAGCCAAAGGGGGCAGCTAGATTGCTGCAGGCCAAGATGGCGGAGAACACCCCAAATGCTTCTGGGCCCAACAGCCGCGCCAACAGGACGAAATAGGCTCCAGACAACCCTAAGCGCAGCCCATTGCCCAGCATCAGCCAGGCTGCCTGGCGCAGTCGGTGCCTTGCTTTTCCTGGACGAGGCCTGCCAAGGCTAGAGATACTGAGTAGATGCTGAGGCTGTCCGCCTAGCTGGCTCCCATTCTTTTTCCGGCAGTTTTTCATGGCCAAACTTTACCCTGTTGCTCCTGCCCCGCCCAGCTCCAGCGCCTTAGGGGAGCGGAAGCCTCAAGCCTTGTTTTCCCCCCACTCCAAGCCGGCCGTACTGCGACAAGTCCTTCCCCCACCGCCGTCCCCTAGCCCCCCTTGCCTGGGATCCCCCCCGGCCAAAACAGTAGGCCAAGGCTATCGAGCCCTTGCCTTGCTCTTGCTGGCTAGCGGGTTGCTGTGGGGAGGACTGGGATCGCGACTGGCCTACCTGCAACTGGTGCGTGCCCAGTACTACCGCCAGTTGGCCGACACCAACCGCATTCGCCTGTTGCCCCAGCCGCCGGAGCGGGGACGCATTGTCGATCGCAACGGCGTGTTGCTGGCCGGTAGTCAACTGTCCTACTCGGTCTTTCTCTGGCCGTTGGTGCAGTCGCGGCAAGGTTGGCAGGAGACGATCCCCAAGCTGGCTCAGTACCTAAACCTGGATGCCAAAGAAATTGCTCAAAAACTGGAGCAAGCAGGTTATCGCTCCCCATTCCCTGTGCGCATCCTGCGCAACGCCAGCCCCGAGGTGGTAACTCGGCTGGAGGAGAGAAGCCGGGAACTTCCAGGGGTGATGGTGGAGGCGGAGACGGTACGCTTCTATCCCCACGGCAGCTTGGCCGCTCACCTGCTGGGCTACACCGGCGAGATCCCCCCAGAGCAGCTGCGAGCCGATCCCAGCTATCGCCTGGGGGACATTGTCGGCCTGATGGGGGTGGAGGAACTGTTTGAGAGCCATCTGCGCGGCCAGTGGGGTGGGCGCCAGGTGGAGGTGGACGCCGTGGGAGAAGTGCTGCGGGTGCTAGGCGAACAGCCTCCTCAGCCGGGCAAAACCCTGCAGCTGACGCTGGACGTGCGACTGCAGCAGGCGGCAGAGCGAGCCCTGGGCCAGCAGAAAGGAGCAGTGGTCGCCATGGATCCCCGCGACGGCTCGATCCTGGCTATGGCCAGCTATCCCACCTTTGATCCCAACCTCTTTTCTGGCCGCATCACCCAAGCGCAGTGGGAGAGCCTGCAAAAGCAGGATTTTCCCTTCCTCAACCGCGCCCTGCGGCCCTATCCCCCCGCTAGCACCTACAAAATCATCACCACTGCCGCCGGGATTGAATCGGGGGTCTTCCCTCCCGATACGGTGCTGCAGACGGCTCCCTACATTAGCGTAGGCGGGTGGCGCTTCTGGGAATGGAACCGCGCCGGCTTTGGGCGGCTGAACTACCGTCAGGCGATAGCCTACAGCAGCGACACCTTTTTCTACCAAATTGCTCTAGGCACCAAGGCCGCCCCCTTGCAAGAATGGTCGCGCCGCTTTGGGTTAGGCCAGCCTACCGGGATTGGCCTCAAAGGGGAAGCCGCGGGTCTGGTGCCGGATGCTGAGTGGAAGCAGCGCCACTGGCGCGAGCCCTGGTATGTGGGCGACACGGTCAACATGGCCATCGGCCAGGGATTTATTACCGCTACGCCGCTGCAAATGGCGGTGGTAACGGCAGCCGTGGCCAATGGGGGCTGGCGGGTTCGTCCCTTGCTCTCCCAGCAGGTGATCCCGGAAAGCCCTGTGCCCCTGCGACAGAAGGTGGGCCTCTCCCCTGCCACCTTGCAGATCCTGCAGCAGGGGTTGCGGGATGTGGTAGTTTACGGCACCGGCGGCAACGCCAACCTGGGCCCAGGCCTTCCTCCCGTAGCAGGCAAAACTGGCACCGCTGAGGATCCGCCGCGGCGCTCCCACGCCTGGTTTGTCGGCTACGCTCCCTACGATTGGCCTAAGTTGGTGGTCGTGGTTTTTCTAGAAAACAGTGGCGGCGGGGGTGGATCCCGGGCAGCCCCGATCTTCCGCGAGGTGATGCGGGCCTACTTCCAAAGCAACTAGTAATACCCCAGCCCCAACCTTTGCTAGGGGAGCATTAGCATGATCTCAGTGCTGCCTTTGTGTTCAAAAAATTCTGCTCTGCTCCTCGATTGGGTTAGCACGAGGGAGTCCCTAAGCTCCTTCTCTAGCCGGCTTCTAGCCTAAGTTGGCTGTAAAATAGGTCAGTGATTTGGAGCCAAATGGCTACAATCCTATCGTCAGCAGCGGCTGTGCCCTGGCACAAGGCTAGCCCTGCTCCTATATCCGCAACTTCTCTGAGCCGCTCATTGAGGAGACCAGGATGAACAAGGCAGAGCTTGTGGAAGCCGTCGCTCATCGCGCTAATGTAACTAAAAAAGAGGCTGAGGCTGTCTTGACGGCAGCCCTGGAGATCATCGTGGAAGAGGTTGCCTCCCGCGATGAAAACGGAGAACCCAAAGGAAAGGTCACCCTAGTGGGCTTTGGTTCCTTTGAGGCCCGCAAGCGCAAAGAACGGGAAGGCCGCAACCCGAAAACCAACGAGAAGATGGTGATTCCCGCCAGCGTTGTCCCCACTTTCACTGCTGGCAAAGCTTTTCGCGATGCGGTGGCAGCTGGCCACAGGTCTTGAACCGCTGGGTTAGGCTAAGTCCCGTTCGCCCAAGCGGGAGGGAGTCCTGAGGGGATTAGCGTGCAACGGCCTCGACATGGTGGCCACCGAGCTTGGGCAGCAGCGATTGCTGGTTGCCCTGTTGAGGCCATCGTGGATTTTTCCGCTAGCCTCAACCCCCTGGGCCCGCCGCAGTCGGTTGTGCAAGCCCTAGTTCGAGCGCTGGCGGCACCGGACCCAGTTGCCATCAGCTGCTACCCGGATCCCGACTATCGAGAGCTACGCGCTTGTTTGGCGCAGCGCTGGTCAGTCGACCCGGAGTGGATTTTTGTCGGCAACGGGGCGGCGGAATTGCTGACCTGGGCTGCTCGGGAGGCGCAGGGGCTAGAGGTATGGCTGCCCCGTCCTGCTTTTGGCGACTATGAGCGGGCACTGCGGGCAGCAGGTGCCGTGATCAAGCCGCTGGATTGGCTGTCTTGTTCGGGATCGCCCACTGCCGCTTTGCTGCCAGAAGGGATCCCTGGCAACAAGAGAGGCCGGGTGCTCTGGCTAAACAATCCCCACAACCCGACGGGCCAGCTGATCCCGCGGGAGGCCATTCTGCCTCTTCTACCCCACTTTGAGCAGGTGGTGGTGGATGAGGCTTTTATGGACTTTCTCCCGGGAGACGCGCCGCAAGATCCAATTGATCTCTGCGCTGCAGCTGCTTGCCCCAACGGGTCAGTGGCCCCTTTGCCCCGCAGCCAAACCTTGATCCCCTACCTTGAGGCCCACCCTAACACCCTTGTCATTCGCTCGCTGACCAAGTTTTTTACTTTACCCGGGTTGCGCATTGGGTTTGCAGTGGGCCATCCGGAGCGCTGGCGACGCTGGCGGCAGTGGCGGGATCCCTGGAGCGTCAATGGCTTGGCGGCAGTGGCGGCGGCAGCGGCTTTGGCTGACGCGGACTTTCGCCAGCGCACCTTGATGTGGTTGCCCAGGGCCCGCGAGCATCTGCTCAGAGGTCTGCAGGCGCTGCCCGGTTGGGATCCCTGGCCCAGCCAAGCCAATTTTGTGCTGGTGCGCTGCCCCCTCTCCGCCACGCAGCTTCAAGAACAGCTGCTGCGGCAGTACCGCATCCTAGTGCGGGATTGCCTAAGCTTCCCAGAGCTGGGGGATCGCTATCTGCGTATTGGCCTAAGAACTCTGCCGGAGCAAGAGCGCCTGCTCTCGGCCTGTCGAGAGATCCTGGAAAAATGACCTGGGTGGAGGCCTTGCTTGCCCCTGCTCGCCCACTGCAGCTCCTTGCGGCCAGGCCCTAGAAGCTGGCCTTAGGTCTGTGGCATGGTATTAATGGCGTTGTCTCTGTCCCTTGCCCCAGTCCTGCTGTCAAGCTGTCAACGGCTAGAGTGTGAGGTTGGCTTTGCATACTGGTTCCTAAGCGAGGGAGGGTAGGTTATCTATGGACTTTTCTCCACTTCACTCAGATCCTACTCAGCCCCTGCCGCCGCCTCAGAAAACGCAGCTGACGCCCCAACGAACGCTTTCGGAAGTCCCTAGCCGTCTGCATCTGGATCCGCCCAAAGAAGGGAAACATTTCCGTCGCTGGCCGCGTTTACAGCGCCGGGAGTCCATCTCACGGCTGCGGGGGAGCCAGTCCGCTAGCAGCCTTCCCACCCACCGTCCTTTGCCTGTGCTGATCCAAGAGGTGGTGGAAGATTTAGAGGAAGAAGAAGTGCCCCGCCCTTCTAGAGGAGTTTCGCCCCTGGCGGCTTTGCTGGTTTGGGTGCTCTCTTGGGTGGGGATTGGCTTTGGGGTGCGCTGGCTACTCTGGCCAGAGGAGCTGTCGCTGCCCAAAGCTGAAAAGAAACTTGCTTTGGTGGACTTGGCCCAGCTACCCCTGATTCCCGAGGTGGGGGAAGAGTCGTATTCAGGTGGGGTGACTCCCCCTGAGTTAGCGCTGGGGTTGACCACTCCTTCGGTGGAGAGACTGCAAGTCGAGCCTCTTGAAAATGTCCCCAACCCGCTGGATAGCCTGCAAACTCCTCCCAGCCAGGAGACATGGGTGGAGAAATTGGCAGCTAGCCTGGAGCGTCCCTCCCAAGACAAGCTGCCCCGGGCGGTACCTTTGACCGGCAGCGATCCCGACTCGCTGGGGCCAAACCGCGGCGAGGGCACTTTCTTGGTGCTGACCACCTACTCTGGGGAGGAGAGCTTGGCGCAGGCTCGCCGCATTGCCCGTGACGCCTTTGTTAAAGAGGTGAACGGCCAAAAGTTTGTACAGGTAGCAGCCTTTGCACAACTAGAATATGCCCGCTACCATGCCGAGACCTTGAAAAATCAGGGCTTTAACGTCACGATTGTCGAGCAGTAGCTTGGGCCGGTTGAGTTGCAATCACCTTTGGCCTCCCCACAGCTCTTCTAGATAAGCTTGGCAGCGGCGTAGAAGCTGGCGGCTTTCTTCAAAGGTCATTTGTTCCAAAGCTTCGGCGTAGGAGCACCAGCGGTAGGCAGCCACCTCCTCCGGTTGAACCTGTAGCTCAGGGGGAGGGAACTGGGTTGGCAGGAGAGCGACGTAGTAGGTAACGGTCTTGGCTACGGCATTCCCGGCGGAATCGGTGAAGGTGTAAACCTCCTGCAGCGATAGAGGCTCGGACTGGCCCGGCAACACTAGAAAGTGATACTCGGTCAGGCCGGTTTCCTCGCGCAGCTCCCGCTGGGCTGCCGCCAGCTCGCTCTCACCCTCATCTTTGTGTCCTTTGGGGAAGGCCCAGTGCCCCTTTTGGTGCTGAATGAGCAGATAGAGATGGGATCCCTGGGCAGGTGGGAGGGGAAGCACTGGGATCACGCCGTAGGCAGCGTCCGTCAGCATGGAAAAGTAGGCCATGTTTTTAGAGATTCTAGCTTTCCTGCCCCCCAAATCCTAGGCCTCAGCAGAGAGGGAGGATGCCAGCAGCTCATCTCCGGAACTGCTGTTGGTGGGGTTCGGGATTCTGGGCTGAGCTTTTGACTATAGCAGGCTAAGCCTAAGGTTTTTCCCGTAGCCTGGAGAACAGGTACACCCCATCGCGATGGTAGAGCAGTCGAAACGAGGCTTCTTTTTGTAAAGCTCGGATCAGAGCATGGGAGAACTCTGGGCTGCTGCGCCATCCTGGATGGCGGCTGTTCAGTAGCACATAATCAAAAAAATCCCACTGGTCAAGGGGGGATCCCTTAAAGCGGCTTTCGTCGGTAAAGTAAATAACCCGCCGGTGGGTGAGGTGGGGGCAGATCTCGTGGGTGGTGAGAACGCCCCCTTGAGTGGTGATCTGGGCAAGGGCCTCTCGAGTGGCCTGCCAAGTGTCGAGAGACTGGAGATAGATAGATCCGAAAAAAGTGTATTTGCCCAGAGCCAGAAAAGCCAGCAGCGACCAGGTCAGGGCCGCTTTCTTGGCAAAACGAGCTTGAAAGCAAGGCGTTTTCATCCTTTCAATAATAGCCAGAAATAAGAAGGGGACAACAGGCAGTGCGTACTGATGCACCAGATCCCGATAGGCAGGATTGCTGGAGAGAATGTTCAGCCCCAAAGTTGGCAGAGCAGGGATCCAGGGATCCCAGTGGCGCCAAGAGAGCCCCCAGGCCACGGGGATAATCAACAAAAATCCATAGAATAGGGTATCGAGAGAGAAGAATTTGCCCAGGACTAATGTTGGCTTGAGCACCAAGTTTTGGATGATCTCAGAAACAGAGCTGCCCAGATAGCTATAGTGGGAGATGGCCGCCGGCTCGCTGCCGCTAAAGTGAGGGATAATCCAAAAAGTGGCTATGCCAAACCAGGCTGAACCTAACGCTATGGCCACCCAGCCGGCCACCTGGCAGCGCTGTTGCCAGCGCTTCTGGATTCGCCTGCTTTCGAAAAGCAGTAGCCAAACTCCCAGGGCAACAACATTGAGAGACAACACTGCCTTGCAGCCAAGGATACCGCTCAGGCACAGCAAGAACCCCCACAGCTTGCCAGAGCGAATGCAGAGTATAGCTGCCAAAAAAAGGGGAACGGCCAACACCTCTGGGTGAAAATCAAAAAGGTTGGCGTTAAAGATAGCCGGGTAGAGAAGATAGGCGGCGGCAATGGTCTTTGCCTTTCCAGGATCAACCTCGGCCTGGAGCGCAAGATGGTAAACGGCCAGCGCTCCCAAAGTTAGCGCCAGAGATTGGATGCCGAACAGCCAATAAACCGAGGGGACAATGCGGTACAAGAAACTGATGGGATATAGGATGAAGGCCGCATGATCCCCGAGGATGTGGATCCCGCGGATGGTGGAAAAAGGAACTTCTCCACGGCTAATTAGATAAATTGATTGGTCAAAAATTCCGAGGTCGTAGCCGCCCGACTGAAATAAGTGATGCCGCACAACGCTGCAGCTCAAAAGAGCCAAGAAAGCGCAGAGCAGCATTGCCAACATAGACATAGGCAGAGGACGATCCTTCAACACTCGCCAAGACTGGGGGATCCCACCGGAGCAGATCCAGTTGCTGCCAACGAACTGTCGGTTCTGCCCAGCCGAAGCCGTGTTGCTATCGCAAAAGCTAGGGATTGCTTGAACCCAGACGGCAGTGCAGACAGCTTGGCCCGAAGTCTGAGGAAAAACCCCGACAGTCTTGCTAGAAGAGGCACCGCGACCGTCCACCGATGAGAAGGAGAGTTGGCCATTGTCTCGGCTGTGGAGGCAGCGCAGAAGCTTGAGAAGGTCTAAAGTTTTGCTTTCTTTCCACCGCCTCTTTTTAGGATACAGGCAGGCCATCCAAAGCCGCTGCGTGGGGAATTCTGCATGGGTGAAGCCATCCGCTACGACCTGCTTTTGGTGGGGGGGAGCTGCTCGAACCTAATCCTGGCCCATCGCCTTCTGGATCTGGCCAAGCTCTCTGGGCTTAAAATCTCCATTGCCATTTTGGAAAAAGCCCGGCAATTTGGTGGGCACATTGTCAGTGGCGCTATCTGCAACCCCCAGGTGATTGCCAAGCTTTTCCCGGATTTTGAGAGCCAAGGATTTCCCCACGAGGGGCGGGTGGAGGTGAGCCACCTGAGCATATTGGGATCCCAGGAACGCTGGGACTTGCCAGAGGCAGTGATCCCAAAGGGGTTGCGCAAACAGGGGCAGCTCATCCTCACCCTCAGCCATGTCATTCGCTGGCTGGCCGAAACCCTCCAGGAAAAGGCCAAAGGGATCCCCAACGTCACCCTGGACGTATTCCCTGGCTTTGCCGCCCATGAGATCCTCTATGAGGGGGAGCGAGTCATTGGGGTGCGGGTGAGCGACTCCGGCCAGGTTTATGAAGACTGTGTCTTTGCCGAGCTCACTTGTTTTGGCGACAAGGGGTTTATCTCTAAGGACCTGATCGAAAGATTTCACCTGCGCCCCCGCCCGCAACTGTGGTCAGTGGGGGTCAAGGAGCTGTGGCAGATCCCTGGCTCACTGCAGGGGCAGGTGTGGCATACCCTGGGCTACCCCGTTTTGGATGGCAGCTTTGGCGGCGGCTTTGTCTATGGTCTCAAAGATAACCGCCTGGCTCTGGGCCTCATCATTGGCCTCGACAGCAAAAATCCCAACCTCAACCCGCAGCAGCGCCTGCAGGAGTTCAAAGCCCACCCCTGGATCCAGTCCCTGATTGCTGGCGGCAAGTTGCTCAAGTACGGGGCGGCTGTCATTCCCGAAGGGGGCTACTACAGCTTGCCCACCCGCTTTGGCGTCGAAGGGGCCTTGCTCTTGGGCGATGCCCTGGGGGTGCTGGATGTGGGCAGCCTGGCCGGGATCAACAACGCCATGGAGACCGGCTACCTAGCAGCGGGCCTCATTCACGACGGCTTCTTGAAAGGAGATCTGCGGATCCAAGAGGCCTACCAAAAGGCGGTGATGGAGAGCTCCGTTGGCCAAGATCTCTACCGTAGCCGCTACTTCCGGGAGGCCTTTTTGGAAAACTCCCGTCTGCTGGAAGCGTACCTGCCCCAGATCTGCTGCAGCGTGGATGCCGGCCACCCTTGGCTGGGATCCCTGCGCTGGGGCCTGCAGGATCCCGTGCGTCGCGGCGGGGAACTCCTGCGTGCCTATACCCTGCTGACGGGACGGGTCAGCGCCAGCGAGCCACCCCCACGGGGATATGTGGCCCCCCATGCCGCCATCCAGGCGGACTTTGTGGCCCCCAGCGTTGTGGATCCCGAAACATTGACCACTCGAGCGGGCTATTTCTCGCGATCCGAGGCCGTCTTTTTTGCGGATCCCCGCTACCCCGAAGGCAACCGCCATATCCTCGAGTTTAGCGCCGACACCTGCCGCCAGTGCATTGCCACCTACGACAAACTTAACCGCCCTACCCCCTGCGTGGCCGATTGCCCGGCAGAAGTCCACCACATCCGGGAACGCAACGGCCTCCGCTCCCACGCCATGGCTTTGGAAAACTGCATCCAGTGCCGCACCTGCGAGATTGTCTGCCCCTATCTCAACTTGCGGGTTAACCCCAGCTACGAGGGATCCGGCCCCGATTTCTACGGGCTGTAGTGTCCTCTAGGTTGGCTAGGGCAGCTCTCTGGCCAGTTGGGACGGCCAACCACTAGAATCCCAGTCTGGACTCTAGAGGAGACAGTTCTTGGCCAATCCCTTTAGCCAGAGGCAGTCCTCTTGGAGGAGGACGGGGCCCTTTTTGGGTAGCTACACCCTGAGCCTAGATCCGCACCACCTGTGGGTGCCCTTGGCCTGTTTTGGGGATGGGCTCTGTATTTGGCTGGCCTTCGGGGCAGCTTACTGGCTGCGCAGCCTAGGCCCTCACCAGCTTTTGCCGTGGGATGTTTACGCTGGCTTGGGGTTGCTGACCGTTCTCAGCTACTGGGGCGTTCAGGCCGGTTTGGGAGGATACGGCGAATCAAAGCGCCTATCTCGCTTTGAAGAATGGGCCAGCTTGCTGCTGGGGCTGGGGGTGACCTTCGGCCTGGTGCTGGCAGGGGCCTTCTTCGTGCGCTCCGTCTCGCTGTCGCGCTTGGTGGTAGGCTATGCTGGCCTGCTGGCTCTGCTCGGCTTGACAGTAATGCGGGCAGCGCTGCGGCTGGGCATGGGCTGGCTATACGCCCGCGGTCAGGGGAGGCGACGGGTCATCTGGGTGGGATCCGGACTGCTTTTGGCCGAGGTGCTGGAGCGGCTAGAGCGCTGTCCAGCCTTGGGGTTTGAGGTCAAGGCTTGGGCCGTGGCTGGGGATCCCTCGGCGCCAGAGCCGGGGCCTCTGCAGAAGCTGGAGCGGCTTGAGCCCGCTCATCTGGTGGCCTATGTACAGGCTCACCCTGAGATCCAGGAGGTGTGGTTTGGGCAGCCCCAGTTGGCCTCTGCGCCCCTCTTGCTGAGCTTGCAAGCCCTCTCCGTTCAAGTGCGCCTGGTGCCAGATCTTCTCAGCTTCTTAACCGTTAACCTCCAGTTCCACTCTCTGGATGGGATCCCGCTGCTGACGCTGCGGCAGCCCCCTCTGCGCTATGCCCACAACCGTTTCCTCAAGCGCGCTGTAGATATCCTAGGGGCCTCCCTGGGTCTGGTGTTGCTTAGCCCGCTCTTCCTGGTCATCGCTCTGCTGGTGGCCTGCAGCAGCCCTGGCCCCATCCTGTATTGGCAGGAGCGGGTAAGCTTGGATGGGCGGCGCTTTTGGATTGCCAAGTTCCGCACCATGCGGGTAGATGCGGAGGAGCCTGGGCAACCGGGCTGGACGCGCCCTGGGGATCCGCGTCGAACCAAGATAGGAGCCTTTTTGCGCCGCACCAATCTGGACGAGCTTCCCCAGCTTTGGAACGTTTTGAAGGGGGAAATGAGCCTGGTGGGCCCTCGCCCCGAGCGGCCCTACTTCGTGGAGCAGTTTAGCCAGGAGATCCCCAAGTATCCAGATCGGCACTTGGTGAAAAGCGGCCTTACCGGCTGGGCCCAGATCCACGGCCTGCGGGGAGACACCAGCATTGCCCGCCGCACCCAGTATGATCTCTACTACGTGCAAAACTGGTCTCTGTGGCTGGATCTGCGCATCCTGGCCATCACCCTCTGGCAAGGGATCCGCGGACGGTTGAACGGATATTAGGGGTTGCTCATGTCCAACTTGCCCACGCCCCAAGAGCTCCTCTACGAGGGCAAAGCCAAACGGGTCTACCGCACCGCCGATCCCCAGGTTTACCTCTGCCAGTACAAAGACGACGCCACGGCTTTTAATGCCCAAAAGCGGGGATCTATCGCCGGCAAGGGGGAGGTCAACTGCACCGTCTCTAGCCGGGTGTTTGCCTACCTGGCGCAGCAGGGCATCCGCAACCACTTTCTGGCCCAGACCGGCCCCCGTGAGATGCAGGTGCGCGCCCTGCGGATCCTGCCCTTAGAAGTGGTGGTGCGCAACCGTGCTGCCGGCAGCCTCTGCAAGCGCCTGGGCTTGGAGCAGGGGCTTCCTATCCAGCCGCCGCTGGTGGAGTTTTACTACAAAAACGACGCCCTGGGGGATCCCCTGGTGACTCCCGACCACATCCGCCTGTTGCGCCTGGCCACGCCAGAGCAAGTGGAGGTGTTGGGATCCCTGGCTTTGGCAGTCAACACTCACCTTCGCGACTTCTGGAGGCGCTGCCGGCTGGAGCTGGTGGACTTTAAGTTGGAGTTTGGCTTGGACGAGGAAGGGCAGATCTGGCTAGCGGACGAAATTAGCCCCGACACCTGCCGCCTGTGGGATCTGGAGGGAGCTGAGCCACGAGTGCTGGATAAAGACCTCTTTCGCTTTGATCTCGGCGATCCGGCAGCCGGCTACCAAGAGGTGCTGCAGCGGGTGCTCCAGGCTACGGATCCCAATCTCCCCTCTCCCTTTGGGAAAGGGGTTGGGGGTGGGGGCTAGAATACTGGCGACATACCCTGCTACACCCGGCACCTTGACGGGATCCCCTGTGACTTCTCCCCGCCCCGACGACCGCTTCCGCCGTCAACTGGCCGACCTGCTGAACACCTGGGTGGAGCAGGGGTTGATCGAACCTGCCCAACGGGATCGCCTGCGGGAGTACTACCAGCTAGAGAGCTTGCCGCGAACAGCCGGCAGCCGCTTTACCCTGTTGCTGCTGCTGTTTGGCGCCGTGCTAGTGGGCTTGGGGGCGATCTCCTTCGTGGCCGCCAACTGGGACGCCATTCCCCGCTGGGCCAGAGCCTTGGGATCCCTGGCTCTCACGCTGGGGCTGCAGGGGGCCGGCTTTCGGCTTAGGCAGCAGGGCTCCCCGCGCTTGGGCAGCGCCTTGTTGATTGCCGGCGAGCTGTCTTTGGGGGCTGCCATTGGCCTGACGGCCCAGTGGGTTCAAATCGGGGGATCCCCGGCGGGCTTGTTCTTGGCCTGGGGGCTGGGCAGCCTGGCCATGGCCTACAGCTTGGTCCACACCCCCAGCGGCATCTTGGCCTGTCTCTTATTCGCCCTGGCTGGGATAACTACCCTGTGGGAGGAGGGGATCGGCTCGGCTCTGGATCCTCTCTACCCCTGGCTGGCCCTTGGCCTATTGCTGCCCCTTGCCTATGGGTGCCGCTCCCGTTGGATCTTGGCTTTGGCATTGGTGAATTTCGGCCTGGCGCTAGAAAGGTTGGCAGGGCGCTGGGACAGGTCTGCAGAAAGCTTGACCCTCTGGCTGCTGCTTGGTCTTGCTGTCGTCTGGGGGCTGGGCTTTTGGCACCAACGCCATGGGCAGTGGCTAGGCCAGATCTTGACCGGAGAAGATGGCCAGGAGGGCGAGCAGGAGCAAGGCTTGGATTTGGACTCGACGGCGGAGGGGCTGGCCTTCCTGGGGTTGGGCTTTCTCCTCTACCTCTGGAGCTTTCGTGAGCTTTGGGACTGGGATCTCAGACCTGTACCCTTAGTCCAAACTGTGGATCCCTGGGCGGGCCTGTCGGCAGCAGGATTGCTATTGCTAGCCGGTTGGAGCTGGTGGCAGGGCTGGCAGGCAAAGAGTTCCCAGCCCGTTTCTGCTTGGCTGAAGGATGCTGCCGTTCTGTTCTCGCTGGTTGCCTTGGCGCTTTTGCTGGGGATCCGCAGCGCCCTGCCTTTGAACCTAACCGCAAAGGTAGCCTTGGCCTTCTTTGCTCCCTGGATCGTGACCCTTTTGCTCGTGGGATTGTCGGTGGTGCTCTGCTGGGAAGGGCTGCAGCAGGGGCGGCGGAGCCGCTTCTGGCAGGGGCTATTGGGCCTGACCTTGGTGGTGCTGACCCGCTTTTTCGAGTACCCAACCGGCCTGTTGGCCAAGTCGGCGGTGCTGGTGGTCTGTGGGATCGGCGTGATCTGGCTTGGGCTGAAGTTTGAGAGACGTATCTTCAATGCCTAGGAATCTTTCCTTTGGCTTTCTCAGGAGCTCAAGAGTCAATAGAAGTTTACAAAAAATCGCGACACTTAGGGAACTTACTCTTCTCTGAAAAGTCTTTATTGGTAGAAAGTTTCTTGGAGAACGTCAATGAAAAAAACAGGCCTGGGCCTAGGTATACTGGCTCTAGTCTCTTTTGGTTTCTGGAGCTATGGCCCTTCCTCGATTGCCTCTGGTAGAGATCTGTTTTGGGGGCACTTTCCGGTAGCGCAAGCTCCAAGGCCGGCTGTGCCAGCAAGGCCTAGGACTCCAGAACCCGCGCCCTCCCCTGTTCCCGAAACTGAGGCCATCGATGAGCTGTTCCGCCAGATCCCCATTCTCCCCTCTCCAAGACCGTTGCCCACGCTCCCCTGCCCTCGGCCCATGAGGTTGCAGTCGGTGAGGCTGCAGGCTCCGCCACCCAGCCCCGCTGTTCCTTTGCAGCCAGAGATTCCAGCCACCATTTGGAGCAATCTCCAGGGTCCTTATGGAACTACCAACTGGTCAGAACCAAACCCAAATAAAGTCTTTGCTCACACTTTTCAATGGAATCCTCCTTGTAAAGCAGGCTGCCGGCTGGGAGGTACTCTGACGTTTGCCTACCGCAACAATTTGCCGGCTAGCAGCAACAGTTCTCCGGATGCGGGCAACGACAAGTACTACGTGTATAACGGCGGCACTCTAACTCAATCGGGGTTCCTATACGCTTCACCTGTTAGTTCGACAGGTCAGACTTTTACCAAAACCCTAACGCTCTCGCCCGCTGAAGTTGCCAACAACAAGGTTACGTTGGTGGTTCAAGACGACACGGCTGTCTTGGAAGCTAAGGTGGAGCTCAACTACTGCTGCTGTGAATGTGAGTTCCCTATCTGAGGCAAGTCCTTGGCAGCAGTAACGGCAGAGGGGGGGATCTAAAACTCTCCCTGCCGTTTTTCTTTCCCTTGGCCAGTTTCCCGAGAGCTAGCCAAGAGAATTTAGCAGCGAGCCCGGGCAAAGATCTCCTGCAAGATCTCGTCGGCTCCCTGCTGCTTCAGCTTCTCCGCCAGGGCCACCCCAACCGCTTCCGGATCGGCGGTGGATCCCGTCTGGGTATCGCGGATGAGCCGTCGCCCCTCTAGGTCGGCCACCATGCCGGTCAGGTGCAGCTCTTCCCCTCGAACTTGGCTGTGGACGCCGATGGGCACTTGACACCCTCCTTCCAAAGCCCGCAGGAAAGCTCGCTCGGCCAAACAGCGGGCTGTCGCCTCCGCATCGGCCAAGGGTCGGATGAGCTCCAGAATCCGCTCGTCCCCCTGCCGGCACTCGATGCCGAGGGATCCCTGGCCAACGGCGTACAGAGACACACTGGGATCCAGCACCTCGTGGATCCGGTCGGTTTTGCCCAGCCGCTTTAGGCCGGCCACCGCCAAAATCAGGCCGTCGTACTCCCCCCGATCCAGCTTGGCCAAGCGCGTGTTAAGGTTGCCCCGCACGTCCTTAAACTGCAAGTGGGGAAAGGCGTGGCGCAGTTGGGCCAGTCGCCGTAGCGACGAAGTGCCAATCACCGTCCCTTCGGGCAGGGTGGCGAGTTGGTAGCCACGCAGCTCCTCCCGCAGCACCAGCGCGTCCAAAGGATCCTCCCTCTGCGTAATCGCTCCTAGTACCAGGCCCTCTGGCAAACGGGTGGGCAAATCCTTGAGGCTGTGCACTGCCAGATCGCTACTGCCGTTGAGCAGACTGACCTCCAACTCCTTGGTAAACAAGCCCTTGTCTCCAATTTTGGCCAGCGCCACATCTAGGATGATGTCTCCCTGGGTGGAAAGCGTGTGCAGCTCCAGCGGCAATCCTGGATGGTGGGCCTGCAACTGTCCCATTACCCAGTAGGTCTGGGCCAAAGCCAGCTCGCTTTTGCGGGAGGCGATCCGCACTGGCTGGGCAGCCCCTGCCGAGGGCCGCAAGGGAGTTGAGGCCAGTTCGCTCATGGCTGCTGCAAAATCCGAGAACACCGTCTTTCACGCTAACTGACTTCGCGCCGCCGCAGGGCAGCGACCTTCAAGATCCTTAACCAAAGCTGCCATTTCGCCCCAGCCCAGACTTTACCGCAGGGATCCCAGCCAGTAGGATAGAGTAGGTGTGTTTTCCTTCGGCTCAGCAGGAGAGGATTTAGTCTGCTGAGCTTTCCTTCCCCAAGTCCAGGGTTTTGAGGGGAGATTTCTACAGCCCCAGTTTGCTCGATTGTCTGCCTGGTATCGGTCTTATGGAAGAAAACAACGTCGGCAACGGCACTCAGTTACTGCTCAAGCGCACCATCCCTGTTAAGGTGGTGGTCACCCCCCTCTGGAAGAAAGAAATGCGGGAGCAATTGGAGCGGCAGATTGAAGCCACCGATGCTCAGATACAGCAACTGGAGTTTCAGGGTAAGCGGGCCATTGCCGAAATCGAAAAGCAAAGCCCTAACCCCAATAGCCCTCAGGTGCTCCAGCAGGTGGAAGCAGTGAAAAGCCGCGTGAACGAGCAAAAGGTTAGGCTCCTGGATCAGAAAAACCAGTTGCTCCAGCAGCTCAACCAACTGAGCGACCTGGAACTGAACCAGGAGGTGCTGCAGGGCAGCGTGGAGAGCTTCTTCTACGTGCAAAAGGGAGACAATCTGATTCAGAAAATGCAGGTGGAGATCCTGCTTGAAGATGGGGTCATCAAGGAAATTCGTGGCAACCCATGAGCTCCCCATTGGGGCAGGAGGGATCCCTTGCTGCAGGGGTGGCAGCCCAGGAGCTTAGGTTTTCAGCCCAACTCGGTGACAACCCGGTGGTGACTATTAACGACCTCTGAACAGCCGCCAGGCCTAGGTTTAGGCAAGCCGGTTGATTTGGGCAAAGCTGTTACCGACAAGATGCTCCCCATGTCTGAGTTTGTCTGGTCAGAGGCGGTTCCCCTTGAGGATCTGGATCTCCCCGAGTGGCTGCTTACCTCAGCCCAGCGCCGCCGGCTTAAAGCTCTGCTAGTTTTGGCGATGGTGTGGGGGGTAGTGAGCCTGATGCATCAGGTAGCCGTGGCCCGTTGGCTTACTGTTGGCCTAGCTACCTTCATGGTTATCCACGTCAACCGCCTGTTTCGCCTGCAGCCGGCAGAGCCGCCGCCTCCCTTACGGCTTCACCCCCTGGAAACCCCAGTTGGAGACGAGGTTGACAAGGGATCTCCCAACCTTCCCTCAGAGGCTTTGGCCTTGCAGGAGCCACCTCTGCCGCGGGTAACGGTGCTGATCCCGGCCAAAAACGAGAGCGCTGTGCTACCGCGGCTGCTGCACAGCCTTAGCCAGCTGGACTACCCTCGCAGCCATCTAGAGCTCTGGGCCATTGATGACGCCAGCAGCGATGCCACCCCAGACATCCTGCAGGAGGCCCAAAAATGGCTGCCGCACCTCCGAGTTTACCGGCGGCCCCCAGGGCGAGGGGGCGGAAAGTCTGGTGCCCTCAACGAGGTCCTCCCCCTGACCCAGGGAGAGATTATCCTTGTCTGTGATGCCGACGCCATTGTGCCCTCGGATCTACTGGTTCGCACCCTGCCTTTATTTGCTCAGCCTCCTCGTCCTGGTCGGCGGGCAGTAGGTGCTGTACAGGTGCGCAAAGCCCTGAGCAACCCCGACGTCAACTTCTGGACGCTGGGCCAGGTGGCAGAGATGGCCTCCGATGCCTACTTGCAACAGCAGCGGGTACTCATCGGGGGTATTGGCGAACTGCGGGGCAACGGCCAGTTGGTACGGCGAGATGTTCTGGAAAAGTGCGGCGGCTGGAACGAAAGCACCCTCACCGACGACCTGGACCTCACCTTGAAGCTCCACCTGGCAGGGGTGGATATTGCCTTCCTCACCGAGCCCGCTATTGTCGAAGAGGGGGTTACCTCTTGGAAAAGCCTTTGGTACCAGCGTTGTCGTTGGGCAGAAGGGGGTTACCAGCGTTACCTTGACTATTGGCCAGGGATCCTCAGCGGTCGCCTAGGCATGGCCAAGACCGTTGATCTCTGGGCTTTCTTTATCTCCCAGTATCTGCTGCCCATGGCTTTGGTTCCCGATACCCTCTGGGTGCTGTTGACGGGCCACTCCTCGGTGCTGCTTCCCCTGAACGCTCTAGTTATGGGATCCCTGACCCTGGCCTTCTATCGCGGCCTACGCCAGGTGGAGGGGCTACGCGGGCCGCAACTGTGGTGGCGTACGGTCCTGGGGTTGCTCTACATGCTCCACTGGCTGCCGGTTATGATTGTCACCACGGCTCGGATGTGTGTGCAACCCAAACGGCTGAGGTGGGTGAAGACCGTTCACTATGGCCACTGAACCTGCTCTGTTTTTCCCTGCCATCCTGGTATCCTAGTTCAAACGCAGCTACTCCCTACCCAGCCTAAGTATGGCTCGCCTCTACTACGATACCGACGCCAACCTAGAGTTCCTAAACGGCCAGACGGTGGCCATCATTGGCTACGGCAGCCAGGGGCACGCCCACGCTCTCAACCTGCGCGACAGCGGTGTCAACGTCCTCGTCGGCCTCTACCCCGGCAGCCCCTCTTGGCCCAAAGCCGAGCAGGAGGGGTTGACCGTCAAGACGGTGGCCGATGCCGCTGCTGCCGCTGACTGGGTGATGATCCTCTTGCCCGATGAAGTCCAAAAGGCTGTCTTCCAGAGCGAGATTTGCCCCCATCTGCGGCCGGGCAAGGTGCTTCTATTTGCCCACGGCTTCAACATCCACTTTGGCCAGATTCAACCCCCCCCGGATATCGACGTCATCATGGTGGCTCCCAAAGGCCCTGGTCACCTGGTGCGGCGCACTTACCTAGAGGGCCAAGGGGTGCCCTGTCTCTTTGCTGTCTATCAGGATGCCTCCGGGATGGCGCGGGAGCGGGCCATGGCCTATGCCAAGGCGATTGGCGGCACTCGAGCTGGCATCCTCGAGACCACCTTTCGGGAAGAGGCCGAGACCGATCTCTTCGGCGAGCAAGTGGTGCTCTGCGGCGGCCTTACGGCCCTGATCAAAGCGGGGTTTGAGACGTTGGTGGAAGCAGGCTATCAGCCGGAGCTGGCCTACTTCGAGTGCCTGCACGAAGTTAAGTTAATTGTGGATCTCATCGTCGAGGGGGGGCTGGAGAAAATGCGCCAGAGCATCTCCAACACGGCAGAATACGGCGACTACACCCGTGGCCCCCGCCTCATCACGGAGCAAGTCCGTGCCGAGATGAAGCGCATCCTTGCTGAGATCCAAAGTGGCCAGTTTGCCCGCGAGTTTGTCCTAGAAAACCAGGCAGGTAAACCGGTGTTGACTGCGATGCGCCGCCGCGAGGCCGAGCACCCCATTGAGAAAGTGGGCAAGGAGCTGCGGGCCATGTTTAGCTGGCTGAAAAAGTAAGAAGTTCTTGCTAGACAGGTCTTGTGCTGGATCTAAAGCTGCTGCGGGATCGCCCGGAAGAAGTGCGCCAAGCCCTGAGCAAGCGCGGGGCCGTCGCCGATTTGGACAGGATCCTAGAGCTGGATGGCAAGCGGCGCCAGTTGGAGACCCGGCGCGTTGCTCTGCAGGCCGAAAGCAACAGCCTGGGCAAGAAAGTGGGCGAGCTCATCCGGCAGGGGGCGGATCCCCAGGGAGCGGAAGTGACGGCCCTGCGGCAGCAAGGAGCAGATCTCAAGGCTGAGATTGCCCAGCTGGAGCAGCGGGAGCGGGAGCTGGAGGAGGAGATACGGACTCTTCTCCTCACCCTGCCCAATCTGCCCTTACCCAACGTGCCAGTGGGCCAGGATGAGACGGGAAACGTGGAGGTGCGCCGCTGGGGGGAGGCGCTAAAACCCACCCACCCCGTTCTTCCCCATGACGAGATTGCCGAGAAGCTGGGCCTCTTGGAGGTTGGCCGTGCCGTCAAGGTAGCCCAGAGCCGCTTTGTGGCCATGGTAGGGGCAGGAGCAGCTCTGGAGCGGGCTTTGATTGCCATGATGCTGGAGCGCCACATTGCCGCTGGCTACACCGAGGTGATCCCTCCTTTTTTGGTCAACAGCGCCGCCTTAGAGGGGACAGGGCAACTGCCCAAGTTTGCCTCAGAGAGCTTTCGCTGTGCTGAGGACGACCTCTGGCTAATTCCGACGGCAGAAGTGCCCCTCACGAACCTGTACCGGGATGAGGTGATCCCGGCCGAACGTCTGCCGCTTTATTTTTGTGCCTACACACCTTGCTTTCGCCGCGAAGCCGGCAGCTATGGCCGGGACACCAAGGGCCTAATCCGGCTGCACCAGTTTCAAAAGGTAGAGTTAGTCAAGATTACCCATCCCCAGCAATCGGAGGCCGAGCACGAAAAACTCGTGCAGGATGCTGAGGCCATCTTACAGATGCTGGAGCTGCCCTACCGGGTGGTGGAGCTGTGTACCGGCGATCTCGGTTTTTCGGCGGCCCGCTGCTTCGATCTGGAAGTGTGGTTCCCCTCCCAAAACCGCTACCGTGAGATCTCCAGTTGCTCCAACTGCTGGGATTTCCAAGCCCGCCGCGCCAACCTGCGCTACAAAGAGGCTGGGCAAAAGGGCACCCACTTCGTCCACACCCTCAATGGCTCCGGCTTGGCGGTGGGACGGACTCTAGCCGCTCTGTTGGAAAATCACCAGCAGCCAGACGGCTCGATCCGCATTCCCCAGGCGCTGCGTCCTTTTCTAAGCCCTCGCTTCCTAACAGAAGACGGCACTCTCCAGAGTGCTCCCTGAGCCTTTCTATAGACTTCTTGTTCAGGAAGGAAGGGCGCTGCCGAGGCTTAAGCTAGCCTGGACTAAGTGCCCCTTCTCAGGCAGGGGATCATGTTGCCAAAGCATCGTCCCAAGCAACTGTCACTGGGCCCTCTGGAGTCGGAGATCCTTGAAATCCTTTGGGATCTCGGCAGTGCCAGCACTCGTCAAATCCACGAGCGCCTTTTGGCCGACCCGGATCGGGAGCTGGCTTATGCCTCGGTAACTACCGTTTTGCGGCGCCTGAGCCAAAAGGGCTGGGTAAGCTGTGAGCGGCGCACCGATGCCGAGGGGCGGTCTTTGCCAATGCTGTGGCGGCCCCGTCTCTCTCGCCAGGAAGCTGCTAGCCTAAGAGCCTTTGCCCACTTGCAGCAGTTTTTGGCAGTGAGCGACCCAGACACCGTGGCCGCCTTTGCCGACAGCCTGGATCAGGCCAGTGTTTCCCAGTTGCAGGCGATTGCCGAACGGCTGCGAGCAGCCCGCCAGGCTAGGAGGGATCCCCAGTGAGCCACCTGGGCCTGTTGCTGTTGGGCTTGGCCTTCAGTTGGCTGTGGCGAGCCCAAGTGCGGCTAGATAGGGCGGGCTCCTGGGCGCAGCGCTGGCAGTGGGCCTGGATCCACTTCTTGCTGCCGCCCCTGTTTTTGCTAACAACCGCCCTGGCTTTGGCCTGGATGGGGCCACGGGGACAAATGGCTGGAGCGGGAGGGTGGTTTTCCTACGGCTGTGCGCTGTTGGTACTGGCGGCAGCCACAGGCCTGGCCTTGCGCTGGATTGGGGAGTACTGGTGCTCCTGTCAACGCGCCCACCGGCAGGCCCTGGCGCAGGTGAATTTGTGTGGCTTTTCGGCTTACGTTTTGGACTTGGAGATCCCTTTTGCCGCTCAGGTAGGCGTGTGGAACTCGCAACTGGTAGTTAGCCGCGGCCTGCTGCAGCAGTTGGATGAAGAACACCTGCGGGCAGTGCTGATCCACGAAGAGGCCCATCGCCACTACCGCGATACCCTGTGGATGTTGGCGGTGGGCTGGCTGCGCCGCCTTAGCGCTTGGCTGCCAAATACGGAGCTTCTCTGGCAGGAGTTGCTGACCCTGCGGGAACTGCGAGCGGATCGCTGGGCAGCCCAGCGGGTGGATCCCTTGGTGCTGGGAGAGGCGCTGCTGCAGGTGGTGAGCTATGGGAGGGGACAGCAGCCGTCCAATGCCTGGGTTGGCTTTGCCCTGGAAATGGACCCCCCTCCAGGAGGGCGCCTGCAAGAGCGCATTGAGGCTTTGCTGCAGCCCAAAGGGCCTGAGGTCTCCGGGCCCTCGCCGTCTCGGGAGAGTTGGGGTTGGCTAGGGTTGGCGCTGTTGCCCCTGCTCGCTATTCCCTTTCACACCTAAAAGTCCAGCTCTGCCTAGTGGCTGCTGCACAGGGGTGGGCAGGTCTTCTTGAGGGCTGAGGGTCTCCAGCGCTGGCAAGGCTGAACCTGGCATTGCCGCAGGGGCAGGGCTCGCGGCGGGATTGACAAGAGCCAACTCCTGCAGCGCCGCTTGGGCTGGCTGAAACTGGGGGTCTAGCTCTAGGCAGCGCTGCCAACTAGCCTGGGCCGCTTCCTGCTGGCCAGTCCGCAGTTGGGCTAGCCCCAAGGTATGCCAAAAGGCAGGCCGCTGGGGCTCCAGTTCTGTGGCCCGTTGGGCGTCGGCTAAAGCCAGCTCCAATTTCCCCAGCTTCAGGGCTTCCCAGGCGCGGTTGTTGAGGGCCACTGCGTCCTCGGGGGTCAGCTGCAAAACCCGCGAGTAGGCCTCCACCGCTTTTTCTGCCTCTTTCAGGTCGCCATAGACCAGCCCTAAGGCAAACCAGCCCCAGGGATCCTGCTCATTGAGGCTGGTTCTCTGCTGACTGGCAGCAAGGGCCTCCTCCAGCCGACCCAAGCGCCGCAGGCTTGTGATCTGGCCAAACCAGCAGGCTACGCTGCCAGGACGCTGCTGCAGTAGGCGTTGGAACTGCTCCAAACTAGCCTCGTACTGCCCCAACGCTTGCAGAACCGCCGCCAGGGCATAGCGGGCCGGAAAGTTCTCTGGCTGGATCTTCAGGGCCTCCTCGAAGTGGATGCAGGCCTCTTTGAGGTAGCCCAATTTCTGGAAAGCCACGCCGCGGGCATACCAGCCTTTGGGGTTGTCAGGGTCATAGCGCAGGGCGCGTTCCAGGGCTTTGCTGGCTAACCGGTACTGCCCCAGGCGCAACAGGGCCACGCCCAAGTTGTATAGCGTCACGGGATCCCGACGGCGCAGTCGCAGCGAGCGCTTGTAACACTCAATGGCCGAGCGCAGCCGCTGGCAGTGGAGCAGAGCATTCCCTTGGTAGCGCCAGACCCGCGCGCTTCTGGGGTTGAGCTTCAAGACCCGGGCAAAACTGGCCGCCGCTGCACTGGGCCGCCGCAGCCGTCGCAGGGCAATCCCACGCGCCAACCAGCTGCGGGGTTGCTTGGGGTTATGTCGCAACGCCTTGTTCAAGCTGTTGAGGGCCAGCTTTGGCCGTTTGAGTTGCAGCAGACGAATGCCGCGATTGTGCCAGGCCAAGGCATCTTCGGGGTTGCTCTCCAGCACCCTGTCGTAGTTGACCACCGCCGCTTTGTACTGGCCCAGGCGCCCCAGAATTAGGGCCAAGCGCAGCCGCGTCTCCTCGTCATAGGGGTTAATGCTCAGGGATCCGTGGTAGCTGTCGATTGCCTCGCGGTAGCGGCCTAACTGCACCAGCACGTCGCCGCGCCGACTCCAGGCCAGGGCAAAGTTGGGATCCATGTTCAAGGCGCGGTCGTAGGCAGCTAGAGCCTCGGTTAGGTTGCCCCGCTTGCGCCATTCCTCCGCTCGCTCAAACTGGATATCGGCGCTATTCCACTGAAACAGGCGCTGAAGAAATTGCAAAATGGCAATCTTGCGTGCCCCTTCCTCTGGTGTAGCGGAAGGCAGTTCGCCAGTGGCAATGCGCAGGATGGCTAGCTGAATGGCTCGTAGAAAAGCTTGGAACCCCCGCACTTCCTCATCTTCAGGAGGTTCCTCACGGCGGCGGTAGTGCAGCCGAAATCGCTGGAGATCCCCAGGGGCGGGAAAGCTGGGGTCCAAAAAGTGCATCAGCTCGCGGGCCCGGTACTCAAACAGCACCGGGTCTTCCTCAGAGCCGCTAAAATCCACCAGCGGCGCTTCTGCCAGGGGCTGAGGCAGCTCAGTGGGCGTGTGGAGCAGGGTCAAGAGACGCTGGTTTTGCCGGGGCGGGGCGTGGGAGAAGCCACTGTAGAGCTCATCTCGGGGCCAGGGATTGGCAACAAACTCCGGCGAGGCCACCACCCCAATCCAGCGGCACTGCTCGATGGCCAGTTGCAGTTCCAGCTTGCGGTTATCCCCGGGTTGCAGCATCCAGCGATCGAACCAGACCTTGAACCCCTCTTGGTCCAGCCGCTCGGCCAGTTGCCGTACCCAGCGGGTCTGGGCGCGGTGGTAGCGCAGGAAGAGATCGAATTTGTAGGGTCCTGAGGACATGAACGCCCCCTTGCTGCCTCCTTCCAGCTTATCTTTGCTACTGCCTCAGTGGCTTGGGGCTGTAAAATATCGCGAGGACAGCGCTCCCCCTCCCAGCGCTTCTGTGCTGCGTCTTTTTCCGTGAAACCCGTTCCCCTTGGCACCCGTGGCACTTGGCAAGGGATCCCTGGCCCTGAGCACACGGCAGAGGCCCTGGGCAATCCCGGTGTGCAGGTCATCGCCTCCCCGGCTCTGTTGGCGCTGATTGAGCGATGTGGCCACACCACCTTGCAGCCCTTCTACGAGGCAGAAGAAGCTGCCGTCGGGATCCGCTTTGCCCTGGAACACCGCTCGGCGGCGGTAGTGGGGGATCCCTTGCAGGTTGAGGTTGAAGTCGTGGCTGTGGAGGGAAGGCGCGTTCAGTTTCAGGCAGAGATCACCCAGCAGGGGCGACTGGTAATGCAGGGATCCTATACCTGTCAGGTGATTGATTTGCCCCGTTTTCTAGCCCGCTATGGATTGACGTTAGGGGATCCCAGTCGGTGCTCAAGCTCCTAGGAGGATAGCTGCTGGCCAGCTTTGCGGGAGTTGGCCTCATGGGGCAACCTCGCCAACGAGCTAGGGGGCTAGCGGCTACTTTCTTCTATCCAGAGCGCGGCAGACGCTGTCTTTACAGAGATCCACCCCCAAGCAGAGCCCCAGAGCAAACCCCTGCTAGACTGTTGAATTGAATTAAAAAGCTGGCCAGTCTTCCGATGCAGCCGCTCCAGGTTGAACGCTCGGTAGGGGGGAGAGGACATCGTGGCAACAGGGGCCTACGCACTGGTGGATAGCTTACATCGCCATGGGGTGCAGCACATTTTCGGCTATCCGGGAGGAGCAATCCTGCCCGTTTACGACGAGCTGTACAAGGCCGAATCCCAAGGGCTACTCAAGCATTTCCTAGTCCGCCACGAACAGGCCGCTGCCCATGCTGCCGATGGCTACGCCCGCGCTACCGGCAAGGTGGGGGTGTGCTTTGCCACCTCGGGGCCGGGGGCAACCAATTTGGTGACAGGCATCGCCAACGCCATGATGGACTCTGTGCCTCTGGTGGCCATTACCGGCCAGGTGCCCCGCCATTTGATTGGTACCGACGGCTTTCAGGAGACTGACATTTTTGGCATCACCCTGCCCATTGTCAAACACTCCTACGTGGTGCGCGACCCCCGGCAGATGGCCCGGATTGTGGCCGAGGCCTTCCACATCGCCAGCACGGGGCGACCCGGTCCAGTGTTGATCGACATCCCCAAAGATGTGGGCCTGGAAGAGTTCGACTACCAGCCGGTCAGTGAGGTCCATATCCCCGGCTACCGGCCCACTGTGCGGGGCAACCCTCGCCAGATCCACGCGGCAGCCAAACTTATCCTGCAGGCCAAGCGACCCTTGCTCTACGTGGGCGGCGGGGCCATCATCTCCGGAGCCCATGCTGAGATTGCGGAGCTGGCCCACACTTACCAGATCCCGGTAACCACCACCCTCATGGGCAAGGGGGCCTTTGATGAGAATGATCCCCTCTCAGTGGGGATGCTGGGCATGCATGGCACGGCCTACGCCAACTTTGCTGTTACTGAGTGCGACCTGCTCATTGCCCTTGGAGCTCGCTTCGACGACCGTGTAACCGGCAAGCTGGACGAATTCGCCAAGCATGCCAAAGTTATCCACGTCGATATCGACCCAGCGGAGGTGGGCAAAAACCGCGTCCCTGACGTGCCGATTGTGGGAGATGTGCGCACCGTTTTGGTGGAGCTGTTGGCGCAGCTAAGCAAAATGCCCTACACCCCTGGCCAAACGCAAGCTTGGCTGGCGCGGATCGAGCGCTGGAAACGGGAGTACCCCTTGCAGGTGCCCTCCTATGAGGGCGTGATCGCCCCGCAGCAGGTCATTGAGGCGTTTCGGCGCCATGCTCCCCACGCCTACTACACCACTGATGTGGGTCAGCACCAGATGTGGGCGGCCCAGTTTCTGCGCACTGGACCCCGCCGCTGGATCTCCAGCGCCGGCTTGGGCACCATGGGCTACGGCTTTCCAGCAGCCATAGGAGTCAAGGTGGCCCTGCCTCACGAGGAAGTCATCTGCATCAGTGGCGATGCCAGCTTCCAGATGAATATGCAGGAGCTGGGCACGGTGGCCCAGTACGGCATTGCCACTAAGGTGGCCATTATCAACAACGGCTGGCAAGGCATGGTGCGGCAGTGGCAACAGGCTTTCCACGGCGAGCGCTATTCTCACTCCGATATGGCGGCGGGCATGCCAGATTTTGTCAAGCTGGCCGAAGCCTTTGGTATCAAGGGCATGCGCGTCGATCACCCCGATCAAGTGGACGACGCTATCCAGGAGATGCTGCGCCATGAGGGGCCAGTAGTGGCTGATTTTGTGGTCAAGCGGGATGAGAACTGCTACCCAATGGTGCCTGCTGGCAAAGCCAACTACCAGATGATTGGCCTGCCGGAAAAGCGGCAACTGGAGCAGGCTGCCGAGTTGATCTATTGCCCCAACTGCGGCGCCAAGAACCCCAGCTCGCACAAGTTCTGCCCCGAGTGCGGCGCCAAGCTCTAGAGCCAGGGATCCCTGCAGAGATCCCCGGCTTTAGCTGGGGGTGGTTGGAACTCCAGCCCTTCTGGGCACTCTAGAGGGGCCGGTAAACCCGGTAGTTGATATTGGGGAAGATGTTGTCCATATATTCCACCTTGGCCAGCCACTGCTCGTCTTCGGGCGTAACTTTTTCCCGCCGAAACTGACCCGCTTGAATCTTCTCGTAGAGGTGGTTAAAGCGCAGTAGATGAGACTTGGTGCGGCGTACCGCGTAGGGAACCATCGTCCCCGTGCGCATGATAAAAGCCCAGTCCGAGGATTGAGCTAGCATCAGCTCCCGCGCCGCCTGGTTTAGGGCTCGCCACTCCAGGTCATCGGCAGGCTCACGGCGGCTCAGCTCAATCATGCGCTCGGTAGCCTTGTGGAGGTGGGGATAGATCCAGGCATTGGTGGGGTTGAGCCAGTACTCGTGGAAGCCGCGCGCCCCCCAGCTAGACTGAGCAGGTTTGCACACCTGGTGGGTAGGGTTCTCTCGCAGGTACTCCGCCAGGTGGGTCATGCGATAGGTATTTTGGTCAAAGTAGCTCTTGCGGATGAGGAAATCCAAAAACCAGGGTCCCTCATACCACCAGTGGCCAAAGAGCTCGGCATCGTAGGGAGCCACCACCAACGGCGGGCGTCCCATGACGCTGGACAAGTACTCGATTTGCCGTTGGCGGTTGAACATGAAGTTGCCTGCATGTTCGGCTGCTTTCTCTCGCGCCCAGTAGGGATCGTAGAGTTCCTTTTGCCCCAGATCCAGGTTGCGCCCGGTGATGCGGTGGTACTTGATGCCGGTGTTCTTCCGCTGGCCATTGGGCATGATGTAGGGCTTGATGTACTCGTAGTCGGCCTCGTACCCCAGGTCTTTGTAGAACTCGCGATAGACGGGATCCCCAGGGTAGCCCACCTCCGCCGACCACACCTGCTGGGAAGACTCGTGGTCGCGACCGAAGACGGCAACGCCGGTCTCGGTAAAGATGGGGGCGTACATGCCGTAGCGGGGCCGTGGCTTGGCATATAGCAGGCCGTGGGCGTCGGTAATCATGTAGCGCAGCCCAGCATCGGCCACCATCCGCTCCAACCCCTGGTAGTAGGCGCATTCGGGTAGCCAGACCCCCCGCGGCCATTGGCCAAAGTGCTCGTTGTAGTGCTCACAGGCTACAATCAACTGCGCCCAGACTGCCTGGGGATACATCTGCATCAGGGGCAGGTAGGCATGGGTAGCGGCACAGGTGATGATCTCCAGGTTGCCGCTGTCCTGAAACTGCTTGAAGGCCTGCACCAGATCCCGGTCGTACCGCTCCCAGAGATCCCGCACCATGGCAAATTGCTTGATGTAGTGCTCCGCTAGGTAGCGAATGTGGCCGTTGTGGGCATTCTTGTCGTACTCCAGTTGGGCTAGCTCTTCCAACTTGGTGAGGTAGTGGTCGTAGCGCTCCTGCAGCAAGGGATCCCGCAGCATCGACACCAGAGGTGGCGTCAGGGACATGGTGAGGCGAAAGTCAATGCCATCTCTCCGGAGCCCCTCAAACATGTGCAGCAGCGGGACATAGGTCTCGGTAATGGCTTCGTAGAGCCATTCCTCTTCCAGCACAAAGTCCTGCTCGGGGTGGCGCACAAAGGGCAGGTGCGCGTGGAGTACCAGGGCAAGATAACCCAAACTCATAGGTAGAAGATAGCGGAGTAAGCTCGCCTTCCTGGGCAATAAAAAAGAGCGGGATCGCTACCTATCGTCCAGCATTTCCCCCTTGCGGTCAAGGGCGGGGATCGCTGGGGATCGCTGGCTGGATCAGCGGTGACGAATGAACTCGTAGATCTCTAGGTATTCTTTGCCGGGGTAGTTCCAGGAGTAGTCATAGCTCATGCCCTGGATTTGCAGCTGGCGAAACTGGTCGGGAGCGGTGTACCACAGGTCAATGGCCCGATCCAGCGCCGACTCCAGAGCCGCGTGATCTGTGTGGTAGAACACGTAGCCATTGCGTTGCTCCGGCAATTTGCGAGTGTCGTAGTCGCGGTCGAAAACCGTATCCGCCAGGCCGCCCACCCCTCTCACCACGGGCACTGTGCCGTACTTTAAGCCAATCATCTGCGTCAGTCCGCAGGGTTCGTAGTGGCTGGGCACCACGAGGATATCTGCCCCCGCATAGATGAGGTGGGAGAGCTCTTCGTTGAAAGCTAGCTCGATGTGAACATCGGGGTTGTCGTTGAGGTAACGTTTCTCATGGGCAAACCAGGCGCCAATTCCTGGCTCGGTGGCGGATCCCAGCAGGACAAACTGAGCATTTTTAAACAAGGAGCGATAGATGGCATGATGCACCAGATGTACGCCCTTTTGCTCATCTAGCCGCCCGATATAGGCCACAATAGGCTTGTCAACATCGCGTAGCCATAGCCGCTCCCGCAGGGCTTTCTTGTTTTTGGCCTTGTTTTCTAGGGTCTGTGCGGTGTATTGAAAAGGGATAAAACGGTCAATCTCGGGGTTCCAAATGTCGTAGTCAACGCCGTTTAAAATGCCGCGAAACTTGTGCTGGTGCAAGTAGAGCGTGTGTCCCAGTCCATAGCCGTAGTCGCCAAATCGTGCTTCCAGGGCGTGGGTGGGTGAGACTGTTGTTACAAAGTTGGAAAAGACAATCCCCCCTTTCATAAAGTTGAGGACAAAAGGGTTGAAGTTATCGCGCAGGCGGTCGTAGTGGAAGTAATAGGGCTCGCGATTGAGTCCCGTGGCCCACAGAATTTCCGGCCCCCCAAAGCCCTGATGCTTAAAGTTGTGAATGGTGTAGCACACCCGCTGGTTTTCCATGCCGTGGTACTTATAAATCTCAAACAGCAGCACCGGCACCAGGCCTGTCTGCCAGTCGTGACAATGGATGATGTCGGGGCGCTTGTTGCTTTTGAGGAGAAACTCCAGGGCAGCCTTGCTGAAAAAGGCAAAGCGCATGTTGTCATCTGGGCAGCCGTAGTAGCAGCCGCGGTTAAAAAAGTTATCGCTGGAGTGGGGCTCAATGAAAAAGCAAAGGCGGCCATGCACCCAGCCGCAGTACACCGAGCAGTGAATAGCCCCGCCATACCAGGGCACCCAGAGGTCGCGGTAGGCGTCGTGCAGGCCCCAGATTTGGTCGTAGCGCATGACGTCGTATTTGGGTAGAATCAGCTCGACGCAGTGCCCCCGCACTTCTAGCTCCCGGCTGAGGCCGTACACCACATCCCCCAGCCCACCTGCCTTGATGACTGGGGCACATTCCGACGCAATCTGCACGATGTACATTTCGCAATCCCCTGCAGCATCGCCTTACCTTTCTTCACAAAATAATCCCTCCCCCCTTGTGAGCACATCTCCCGCAAGGCTAAAAAAGGATCCCGATGGCGGGATCCACAGGGTTAGCCAGGAGCTCCCTCAATACCACTGCTGGGCGTAGAGGCGCTGCACCAAATAGAACACCAACAGGGGCACATCGACGCGGCGCTCGTCGATCATAAAAGACTCGAGGGTGCTGGCCGGGGATCCTGCAGTAGTGCAGCGGAAGAACTTACGGCCGTTTAGGGATCCCTCGGCAAAGAGGACGCTAAACTGCTTCTGGCCGCCGGCAAAGGAGCCAATCAGCGTCTTGCCTTCCAGGCGCAACTGCAAATCGTGGACGCCGCGTTTTTGAAAAGCGGCAATGGCCGCCGGGATCACCTCTTCTGTAATCAGTTGCTCGAAGGGTTTTTCTTCTTTGACTTCTTTGGCGGGTTTTTTTGCAGCAGCCTTGGGAGGGCGGGTTGCTTCCTCAGCAGGCTTGGCGACTTCGGCGGTAGTCTCCTGGGCGGGGGTAGGTTCTCCAGACATGGGCTGGACTCCGATAACAGCTAATGGGGAAGGGGAAAGAAGCTAGCTTTTGGGAATGTACTGATCCACAACTTTTTCCGCAGGGATCTGGGGAAAGCCTAGGCTGTAGTTGAGGGTGCGCCCTTGCAGGTTGTAGGCAATCTCCCCTTGCCTCAGCAGGGAGCGGATGAAGTGTTCCAGCTCAGATCCGATGCGCCGTAGGTTGTACTCCGTCAGATCCCGGCCTCGGTACTCCTCCACCAATTCCTCGAAGCGGGCATAGACCTTCTGCAGAGCAGCGTCGTTCCAGACTAGCTCGTTATCGGGATCCACATCGAGGGTCAGCACATCGTCGCGGGGCACCAAGCGGTTATCAGCCGTCACCTCGCCAGCAAAGATGTGAATGTGGCGGGTGGTGCACTTGAGCATGGCGGTCGCTCCGGTTGTAATCCTACACTTTTCCTCAGGGTATCACTCCTAGAGGCGTGTGGGACACCTGGATCCCCGCCGCCAATGGAGGGGAAGAGGCAGGATCCCCAGAGTGCAGGTAGGGCAGGCAGGGACTTCGACGTCCAAGGGGGGATCAGCCAGCTACAAAGACAGCCATCGATGCGGATAGGTCATACCTAGGCGGCATCCTTTTCAGGCACCTTCTCTGCCTTTGGCTTCTCAGCGCTAGTAGGAGACTCCTCCTCACGGCTGGGGTTATTCATCTCTTCCTTAAAGCTGCGCAAGGCTTTGCCAAGGGCGCTGCCCAACTCTGGCAGCTTCTTGGGGCCAAACACCACCACTGCGATCAGCCCAATCACCGCCAGCTCTGGCAGGCCCATGCCAAAGATGCTAACAGCCAGGATAGGTTTGCTCAACAGCAGGATAGCCATAAATCCTCAGAACCTGAAAAACAGAACAGGCTGACCAACCCAGCTTGGAAAGGGATTGCCCGTCTCACTCTAGCAAGTTCTCCCTTCCAGGAGAAAGCGCTTGGCTCCTGCTTTCTTGGGAGCTGGTTCTCGAGGAGGATAATGTCAAGGCAAGCTGGAGAACTCCTAGCGGGGACGCTCGAGCTAGAGCGGTAGCCAGCCGTCGTTAGACTGAGATCAAGGGTCTGCTGGGGGTTGCCATGGGCTTTCTCCTGTCTGCCGAGCAAGTGGTTCAGTTTGTTACCAACCAATGGCAGGATCCCTATGCTGTTTTGGGGCCACAGCAGATAGAGCAGGGGGAGGTGTCCTTCTGGCTGGTGCGTGCCTTGGTGCCTAACGCGCGGCAGGTTTGGCTGGTGGAACGTGCCACTGGGCAGGCCCACCCCATGCAGCCGCTGCATCCAGAAACCCTGTTTGAGCTGCGCTTCGAGCCAGGAACCCCCCTGCCAGACTACTTTTTGCGAGCGCAGCGGGTTTGGGATCCGGAGGGCCAACACCTGGAAGAATGGGAGGATCCCTATCGCTTTCCGCCGGAGAAGGTCAACCACATCGGCGAGCTGGATCGCTACCTCTTCAACGAGGGCAACCACCACCGCATCTACGAGAAGTTGGGCGCTCACCCCATAAGCGTGGACGGGGTTCAGGGAGTGCACTTTGCCGTCTGGGCTCCCAATGCCCGCAACGTCAGTGTTATTGGCGACTTCAACCACTGGGATGGGCGCCAGCACCAGATGAAGCGCCTAGACGAAAGCGGCATCTGGGTCCTGTTTATCCCCGGCCTTGGGCCAGGAGCCATCTACAAATACGAGGTGAAGGCCCCCTGGGGGGACATCTACGAAAAGTCGGATCCCTACGGCTTCCAACAGGAGGTTCGCCCCAAAACCGGCTCCATTGTGGTTGACCTCAACACCTACACCTGGCATGACCAGGAGTGGATGGAAAAACGGGCTGCCACTGACCCGCTGCGCTCCCCCATTTCGGTGTACGAGGTCCACCTGGGATCCTGGATGCACGCCTCCACCGAAGACCCGCCCGCCGATGGCCACCTGGTGCCAGTGGAGCGCAAGCCCAACACCCGCTTTCTCACCTACCGGGAGCTGGCGGACAAACTCATCCCCTACGTCAAGGAGATGGGCTTTACCCACATCGAGCTCTTGCCCGTGGCCGAGCACCCCTTCGACGGCTCCTGGGGCTACCAGGTTATCGGCTACTACGCCGTAACCTCCCGCTACGGCTCCCCGCAGGACTTTATGTACTTTGTCGATCGCGCTCACCAGGAGGGAATTGGTGTCATTATCGATTGGGTGCCAGGGCATTTTCCCAAAGACGGGCATGGGCTGGCCTTTTTTGACGGTACCCACCTCTACGAATATGCTGACCCCCGCAAGGGCGAACACAAAGGCTGGGGCACCTTAGTTTTCAATTACGGCCGCAACGAGGTGCGCAACTATCTGGTGGCCAACGCCCTCTTTTGGTTTGACAAATACCACGTTGACGGCATTCGGGTGGATGCAGTGGCCTCGATGCTCTATCTGGATTACGACCGCAAGGAATGGATCCCCAATTGCTACGGCGGTCGGGAACACCTAGAGGCCATCGACTTTTTCCGTCAGCTCAATACCCTTATTTTCAAGTACTACCCTGGCGTTCTTTCCATTGCCGAGGAATCGACTGCCTGGCCAATGGTGACCTGGCCAACTCACGTGGGCGGTCTGGGCTTTAACCTGAAGTGGAACATGGGCTGGATGCACGACATGCTGGATTATTTCCGCATGGATCCCTGGTTTCGCCAGTTCCACCACAACCTCGTGACTTTCAGCCTCATGTATGCCTTCAGCGAAAATTACATGCTGGCTTTTTCCCACGATGAGGTGGTACACGGCAAAAGCCACATGCTGGGCAAAATGCCAGGAGATCTGTGGCACAAGTTCGCCAGCTTGCGGGCTCTCTACGGCTACATGTTCACTCACCCTGGCAAGAAAACCTTGTTCATGAGCATGGAGTTTGGCCAGTGGAACGAGTGGAATGTTTGGGCAGATCTAGACTGGGAGCTGCTGCAGTATGAGCCCCACGCCAAGCTGCGCCACTACGTAGCCACTCTCAACCAGCTGCTGCGCTCGCAACCGGCTCTCTACACCCAAGACACCAAGCCGGAAGGATTCCGCTGGATCGACTGCAGTGACCATCGGGGCATTATCTCTTTCATCCGCTATGGGGAGGATCCCAAGGAGTGGCTGGTGGTGGTCTGCAACTTCACCCCCGTGGTCTGGCCAAACTACCGCATTGGGGTGCCGGAGCGGGGGTTTTACCGGGAGCTCCTCAACAGCGACGCGGTGGAGTTCTGGGGCAGCGGCGTTGGCAACCTAGGAGGCAAGTGGACAGAGGACTGGCCCTACCACAACCTGCCCTACTCTCTTGATCTCTGCCTGCCCCCCCTTTCTACCTTGGTGCTGAAGTGGCAGCCGGAGGACTCCGCCGAAAACAAAGCTATGCTGGATTGAGTACGGCCTTCCCTCCTCATTGCCATGCGAGATCTCCTGCGCGACATCCTCCGGGATTACTCCGGCTTTGTGGAGCTGCGCTACCACAGCAAAGTCTTTCGCAGTGTCACGGCGGAAAAGGGCCGCATTGAGCGCACGGCAGTTCGGCGGCGCTCGGGGGTGGGGGTGCGGGTGCTAGAAGACGGCACCTGGGGCTTTGCCGCCACTGGGGATCTCTCACCCGCAGCCATTCGCAAGGCCATTGCCGAGGCCCAGCAAGCGGCCCGCGCCAGCGCCAACTGCCGCAAGCAGAAGCTGAAGACTTTGCCCCGCGTCCAACTAGCCCAGGGGGAGTTCTGTGAGCCCGGGGTGGAGGAAGTGGTCAACAAGCCGCTCGAGGCGAAGATTCAATTGGCTTTGGAAACAGAAGCCCAGGCGCGCAAGTCCTCCACTCGCATCACCTCCGCCAGTTGCACCTACAACGAGATCTACGAGGAGAAAGCCATCGTCACCACCGATGGGGCGGATGTAGCCTTCCGGCTGGTGCGCCCCGAATTGCGGGTGCAGGCGGTGGCTGAGGCCGATGGCCAACTCAGCAGCGGCACGGAGTCCATTGGCGTGACGGGGGGGTGGGATTGCCTTTTTCGGACGGATCCCTTGCAGATGGCGGAGAAGGCGGCTGCCACGGCAGTTGATCTCCTCTCTGCAGGCTATGCCGAGGGGGGATGGGCCACCGTCATCCTCTCCCCTTCCATCGTGGGACTGCTGGTGCATGAAGCCATTGGCCACACGGTCGAGGCCGATTTCGTCCTCGCGGGCTCGGTGGCGGCTGGCAAGCTAGGGCAGCGGGTGGCCAGCGAACTGGTTACTCTCAAGGACTCTGGCCGTTCTGAATTTATGCCGGGGGCAGGGGGAACGCTGCCCGTGGACGATGAAGGTGTTCCCACCCAAACCACTACCATCATCCAGAATGGCATCCTGGTGAGCTACCTGCACAACCGGGAGACTGCCGCCCACTTTGGCGTCGAGCCCACCGGCAATGCCCGCGCCTGGGAGTACGCCGACGAGCCGCTCATCCGCATGCGCAACACCTACATCGAGCCGGGATCCCAGACGCTAGAAGAGATCCTCGCCAGCACCCCCGACGGCTACTTCCTGGATGGGGCCAGGAACGGGCAAGCCGACTCCACGGGCGAGTTCATGTTTGGCGTGGAGCGGGCCTACCGCATTCGCAATGGCAAGCTGGCGGAGCTATTGCGGGGAGTTACTATCACCGGCAATGCCTTTGAGGTGTTGCAGTCAGTGGACGCTGTGTCGCGAGATTTCCTTTGGGATCTCGGATCCGGCCACTGCGGCAAGGGCCAGCCAGCCAAGGTGGATGCCGGCGGGCCCTACATTCGCTGCCGCGCCATTGTGGGTGGCCGCCAGCCCGCCTCGTAGCTCCTTGGGTAGGGGGGAGTTAGTTAGGGAGCAACTCGCAGCACCAGCCGATCCGCCTCCCACTCCCGGAACAGGCGAAGGACGTGCTCGGCTCTTTCGGCGTGGTCGGCCAAGATCTCGGCGCCAGAACGAGCTTGCTTGGCTAGGGGCAACAACAGCTCCACCACCTGGTAGCGGCTGGAGGCAATCATCTTGCCGGGAATGCGAGCAATGGACCAGAAGATGTCCATTTTTTGAGCCGCGATCTGGGCCGGATCCACCTTGCCCAGCAGATCCGAAAAGGGGATGGTTTGATCCCAGTAGCGCACTTTGCCGTGCTGGACAAAGAGGGGGTTGAGCTGCCAACGGGAGCTTTGGAAAAACTCAGGGGTAAAAGGATCCCAACTGGCCACCTTTTTGCCCTGATGGCAGCACCAAAAGAGATTTTGCGTGTGGTAAAGAGGCTCCAGATACTCGATAACTCGTAGCTGGTCGAGGCGAGAAAGGGCCTCGTAGCGGCGATGGAACTCGGTGTGAGTAGCAGCAATCAAGGGCTTGGCGTTCCAGTAGTCCAAGTAGGGGGCTACATCGATAAACTCCAAGCCCGCCTGGGCCAGAAGGTCGGGGATTTCGCCGATGTCAAAAGGAATGTCGTTGGCGTGGAAGAAATTGTCGACGATGTTCTCGTCTGCTAGGTAGTATTCCTCATGGGCCTTGGCGTGCTTGGCCAAAAGGGAGTTGGGATGAGCTGCCTTCAGCAGTTGCCGCACAAATTCGATCTTTTCCCGGGTGGCCGGTGGAGTAATCCCCAGCAGCTCCAAGGCACGACGAATGCGGTAGACATGCCAACGGCCTGAGCGGTTGTAGAGCATCAGGGCCATTACCCCGTCGGGAGCCAGGCGCGAGGCCAAGTTCTTTAGGGCCTTGACAGGATCGGCGGTGTGGTGGATTACCCCATAGGAGCTGATCATGTCAAAGCTTCCCTCCGGCCAGGTGGAGGGATCCATGAGATCCCCATAATGCACCGAGCAGTTGCGCAGGCCGTGGTACTTGATCCGCTTCTGGGCAATTTCCAGAGCTGGGCGGCTGAGGTCGATCCCTACCACGGCGCCATATCCGGGGTTGCTGGCGGCGATGACGTGCATCTCCCAACCAGTGCCGCAGCCGGCCACCAAAAACCTGGCCCCAGTGGGCTCTTGCAAGGTGCGGGTGCGGGCGTATTGGGCCAAGGTATAGCTGCCCAGGCTGGAAAAGCCCTCAAAGGGCTGGTCGTAGGGAACAGGGGGATAGGGGAAGGTTTCGTACTGGGCTTGCACTGCCCGTGTAATCTCGGCTTCGGTAACCAAGAGGACTTCCTCCTGCGTACTTCCCTCCCAATCCTATGGCTTTCTCAAGGGCTGGAGGGGAAACCTGCTGGCTAGGCCACTGCCAAGCTGTGGGCAGCTCGCCGGTAAGCTTCTTCCAGCGTCTCTGCCAGGGTGGGGTGAACATGCACCAGGCGAGCCAGTTCTTGCACCGTGGCGCGGCGGGCAATGGCCTGGGCCGCCTCGTGGATGAGATCCGCTGCGTGGGGACCAAAGATGTGGGATCCCAGCAAAAGCCCCGTCTCCTTGTCGAAGACCAGCTTCACCATGCCCTCAGTCTCGCCAGAGGCAATGGCCTTGGAGTTGCCGCCAAAGTAGGTGCGCACCGTGCCTACGCTATAGCCCTCGGCTTTGGCTTGGGGCTCGGTTAGCCCCACAAAGCCCATCTCAGGGTGGGTGAACACTGCTGCCGGGATGCTCAGGTAATCCATGTAAGCAGGGCGGCCACAGATGTTTTCCACCGCCACCCTCCCCTGGGCTGCTGCCGCGTGGGCCAACATCATCTTGCCCGTCACATCGCCGATGGCCCACAGGTGAGGCAACTCCGTGGCCATGCGGCTATCCACCGGCACGAAGCCGCGCTTGTCTAACTCCACCCCTAGCTCTGCTAGGCCCAGTTCCTCTGAGACCGGGATCCGCCCAGCGGCCACCAGACAACCATCCACCTGCAGCGTCTCGCCATTGGATAGGTGGATGGTTACCGGCTGCCCAGGGATTACCTGTTTGGCCAGAACCCCTACGTAGGTCTGGATTTGCCTGGGTTTGATCAGCACCCGCTGGGCCAAGCGGGCAATGTCGGGGTCAAAGGCTGGCATCAGCGTCTCCAGGGCCTCGATGAGGATGACCTGGGATCCCAGCGCCGTGTAGACGTCGGCAAACTCCTGTCCAATGTAGCCGCTGCCGATGATGGCCAGCCGCTCCGGGATCCACTCCAGCCGTACCGCCTCGTCGCTGGTAAACACCGTGCGGCCATCCACCTCGATCCCCGGCGGCACGAAGGGTCGAGAACCCGTAGCCAAGATAATGTCCCGCGCTGTGTAGGCCTGGGATCCTTCTTCCCCCTGCACTTCGACCGTTTGCAGCCCTGCCAGCCTGCCCCGTCCCCGCAGGATCGTTACCCCCAGCTTTTCCAGCGAGCGGGTCATGTCGGCGCGGATCTTCTCCACCACCTGGGCAGCGTGAGCGGCAATCGCCCCCCGGTCAGCCTGGACGGATCCCACCTGCAGCCCTAGCTGGGAGCTGTTTTGCAGTTCCCGCAGGCGTCCTGAGGCGGCCAGCAGCGCCTTGGAGGGGATGCAGCCGCGGTTGATGCAGGTGCCGCCCATTTCGGCGCACTCGACGATGGCGGTTTTCAGGCCGGACTCGACGGCATGCAACGCCGCGCCGTGGCCGCCAACGCCGGCACCGATGATGATCAAGTCAAAGTCAAAGCTCATGGCGAGACTTGGATAACCGGTGCCTCATTTTCTCATCTTGTTGGCCTTCCTAGGAACCGGCTAAGAGGATCTAGCATAGGGTGGCTTGCCCCCTTGACCAGAGGCTGGCCGGATGGAGCTGCAAGCTTTGATTTTCGACGTGGATGGCACGCTGGCAGATACAGAGCGGGATGGGCACCGCGTGGCCTTTAACGCGGCCTTTGCTGAGGCAGGGTTGGACTGGCACTGGTCGGTGGAGCTCTACGGCCAGCTCCTGGCTATCACAGGCGGCAAAGAGCGCATTCGCCACTTCATCGAGACCTGCCAGCAGCCACTGCCTGCTGGGGAAGACCTGACGGCCCTGATAGCTCGGCTGCACCAGGCTAAAACCAGCCACTACACGGCTCTATTGGCCCAAGGAGGGATCCCTTTGCGCCCCGGCGTCAAGCGCCTCTTGCAGGAAGCCAGGGCCGCCGGGATCCGCCTGGCCATCGCCACCACCACCACGCCCGAAAACGTGACGGCTCTTCTGGAGCGCGCCCTGCCAGAGAGCCTGAGCTGGTTTGAGGTCATCGCTGCCGGCGATATCGTCCCTGCCAAAAAGCCTGCCCCCGACATCTACTTCTACACCTTGGAGCGGATGGGCCTAGATCCCCAGGAGTGTCTGGCCTTTGAGGACTCGGAGAACGGGCTGCGCTCGGCACAGCAGGCAGGTGTCCCCACCGTGGTGACGGTTAACGATTACACTCGAGATCAGGATTTTTCTGGGGCGGCTTTGGTGCTGGATCATTTGGGAGAGCCTGATCTGCCTTTTCAAGTGTTGGCGGGAACGGCAGGATCCCACAGTTACTTCAGCCTGGAGCTGGCCCGCCAGGTTCACGCCCAAGCCATCCACTCTGAGGTAGAAAACTGATGCCGGAGGTGGGGAGCGAAGACCTGCAGCGGCGCCTAGAAGCCCATCTCCGCCAGGTAGCCCAGCCCCGCGATCCCGACTGGTCGCCTTGGGGCCACCGGCAGGTGGAGCAGTATATCCAAAAACAGCTTTCCGAGTGCGGCCCGGTGGAGCCTTTCCCCTTTGAGGCCAACGGCCGCCAGCACTGCAACTGGATCTTGAAGTTGCCCGGATCCCGCCCGGGTCGGCCGCCTATCCTGGTGGGAGCCCACTTTGACGCCGCTCCGGCCACCCCTGGAGCCGACGACAACGCCAGCGGCGTGGCGGTACTGCTGGAATTGGCCCGCCATTTTGCTGCTGACCCTGCCCCTTCTCCTCTGTGGCTGGTGGCCTTTGACCTGGAGGAGCGGGGAATGGTGGGCAGCACAGCCTACGCCCGCTTTCTTAAACAGCAGCGCCAGCCCCTGCGGCTAATGCTGTCGTTGGAGATGCTGGGCTACCGGGATCCCACCCCCGGATCCCAGCGCTACCCCGCCGGCCTGGAGCGGCTCTACCCCAACCGGGGAGATTACATTGGCCTAATTGGCAACTGGCCCACCTGGAGGGATCTGCTCAAGCTGCAGCGGGATTTTCAGAAAGTGGGGATCCCCTGTTGCTGGCTGCCAGCCGGACAGCGAGGCCTAATCCTGCCTGCCACTCGCCTCAGCGACCACTCCCCCTTTTGGGATGCGGGTTACCCCGCCGTCATGGTGACCGACACCGCCTTCTTGCGCAATCCCCACTATCACAAGCTGAGCGACACCCTCGAGACCCTAGATCTTGACTTTCTGAGTGGGGTCTGCCGCGGCTTAATGCAAGGGATCCGATCCCTCTAGGGAAAACGACCCCTCACTTTCCCTGGCAGCCAGTACGGAGATCGCTCCAGGAGTTTCGCGATCCCTTGACCCCCACTTGGGTCACAGACGGAGATAATAGGCTGCACAGGAAACCTCAGCCACTTTAAGTGCCGGCCCCGCTTAGCCTACCTGGATATTTTGAAAGCCTTAGCCTAACCGATTGACAGTATGAGGTGAGCCCATGGTTGCGAGTGATTTTAAGGATTACTACAAGATCCTGGGCGTCAGCCGAGATGCTTCCTTAGAGGAGATCAAGCGCGCCTATCGCAAGCTGGCTCGCCAGTATCACCCCGACGTTAACCCCGGCAACAAAGCAGCCGAGGAGCGCTTCAAGGAAATCAACGAAGCCTACGAGGTGCTCTCCGATCCAGACAAGCGGCGGCGCTACGACCAGTTTGGCCAGTACTGGCAGCGAGTAGGCACTGGTGCGGCGGCGGGGCCGGGCATGGAGGGATTTGCCCAGTACGCCACCTTTGAGGACTTCATCAACGAGCTGCTGGGCCGCATGGGATCCCGCCGCGGCGGCTTTCAGGGCTTCACCACCGGGTTTGGGCCGTTCGTCTCGGTGAATCTGCCGGGGCAAGACATAGAAACTACGCTGGGCCTCACCTGGGCAGAAGCTTTCCACGGCACCCAAAAGCGGCTAAGCGTGGACGGCGAAACCCTCACCATCCGCATCCCCCCCGGCGCCAAACCGGGCAGCCGCCTCCGCGTCAAGGGCAAGGGTCAATATAGCCCCTTTGGCGGCCCAAGAGGAGATCTCTACCTCACCCTGGAGCTGCCTCCCCACCCCTTCTTCCGCTTCGAGGGCGACAACCTGGTTTGCGAGCTGCCCATCACCCCTGACGAGGCGGTTTTAGGCGGCACGGCGGAAGTGCCCACCCCCACCGGTCGGGTGCAACTGAAGATCCCTGCCGGCGTGGATAGCGGCCAAACCCTGCGGCTGCGCGGCCAAGGTTGGCGGGATCCCCAAGGCCAGCGGAGCGACCTGCTGGTGCGGCTGAAGGTCGTCACGCCCAAATCCCTTTCCCCAACTGAGCGGGATCTCTACGAAAAACTGCGGCAAAATCGAAGCTGGGATCCCCGCGCCCGGCTGCAGGAGGTGAGTCTATGAGCCTGGCCATTGTGCGGGTGGAGGAGCGGCTCTATACCTTTGAGCAGGCAAGCGAAGTAGCCGGGATCCCTCCTCACCTGCTGGAGTGGTTGCTCGGGCAAGGCCTGGTGGAAGCCGAAAGCTGCTACCTCAACCCCCAGCAACTGCGGCGCTTAATCCAGATGACCCGCCTGCATCGCGACTTGGGCCTTAACTGGGTCGGGGCGGCCATGGTTTTGGACATGGCCCAGGAAATTGCCCGCCTCAGGGCGCAGCTACACTACTACCGTGGAGGCTAAGCAGCCCAAGGCTTTAGCCCCCTTGAACCCCGCTGCTTGTCAACTTCAGGAGAACTTCTGTATGGACCAAATCGTCCGACGCAGCCAAGTGGTGGGCCTGCTGGCCATAGATGGCAGCACTGCCACAGCCCTGGGCACTGTCGAGGAAGTCTGGGTCGATGGGCAGGGACGGGTCTGCTACTTTACCAGCCAGCAGGGATACACCCCCTTGGAGCAAATCTCTCTCATCGGGCCGGACGCGCTGCTGACCTACTCCAGCGTTGTCACCACCCCCGCTATGCCGCTCAGCTCCCTCTATCGGCGAACCGTGCGCCTTGGGGATCAGCCAGTGGGTTGGATTGAGGATTTTCTCTTCGACTGGGAGACTGGGTCCATTGCTGCCTATATCCTGGGGGGCAGCATTGCTGAGCCCTGGGGGGGACGGGCCGTCCTGTTACCTGAGGACGTAGAGGCCATCGACGTGGACGCGGTGGTAGTCAAGGAAGATGCTCCCCAGCGACTCCAATCGGAGGCCGAGGGCCTAAAGAACTTTTGGAGCGAAAAGTCTCGCCAAGTCAAGCAGCTCATCCAGCGCATGGGGGATCGCCTCAAAGCCCTAGTCAGCCCGCAGGATCCGCCCGAGGTAGTGCGCGTCAAGGTCAACCAAGTGCGGGACGAGCTAGCCAAAGGGGGCAAGTTCGACCTTTCCCTGCTGGATGAAGCGGCAGAGTTCCTACAGCAGAAATGGGAAAGCTGGCAGCAGCGCCTTAAACGGGCTGCCCAGCGCATGCAAGCTGCCCTCCAGGCCGCTTGGGAAAAGCTGACCGAATGAAGCTGACAGGAAGCAAGTTTTTCCGCTAGGATTATAAATCGCTGTCAATGCTCGGATCAGGTTTTAAGACCCGCAGGGGCACCTGTACGGCAAGGAAAAGGCATGACCTACGCGATTGTGGAAACCAGTGGCAAGCAGCTTTGGGTAGAGACGGGGCGCTTTTACGACATCGATCACCTGCCTGACACAGAGGAAAACAGCTCTTTGGCCCTCTCCCAGGTCTTGTTGATCAACCACGAGGGACAAGTAACCCTAGGGCGTCCCTACATTCCCGAGGCGGTGGTGAGGGCGCGGGTTTTGCAGCACCGCCGGGGCAACAAAATCATCGTCTACAAGATGAGGCCGAAGAAGGGAACCCGCAGGAAAAGAGGCCATCGTCAGCTCTTGACCCGTGTGCTCATTGAGTCCATCGAACTGAACGGGACGCCACTAGCCACAGCCCCAGCAACTTCGCAGCCTGCTCCAGAGCTAGGGATCCCTGCGGCGGAGAACTAGAAGTTTTCAGCGGCAACACAGGTGCATAGGAGGCGCTATGGCTCATAAAAAAGGAACGGGCAGCACCCGCAACGGCCGTGACTCCAATTCCAAGCGGCTGGGTGTGAAGTGCTTTGGCGGCGAGCTGGTTCATCCCGGCTATATCCTGGTCAGGCAACGGGGCACCAAGTTCCACCCAGGGGTGAACGTGCGCATTGGTAGGGATGACACCTTGTTTGCTGTAGCTACAGGCATTGTTACCTTTGAGCGCTACGGCAAACGGCGGCAGAAGGTGAGCGTTTACCCAGTAGCTGCGCAATAGGCAGCGATTTTTCCAAGCAACCTGTCCCCCAGCCTGCTCTTGTGCAAGGGAAGGGATCCCAGTTTGGCCCAGTGCCCAATGTGGAGAGTGCATGTGAGATTGAGGGGGGCGTGGGTGCATTTGTTTCGTTGGGTGGGGTTGCTGCACCTCATTGCCGGGGTGGCCTATCTTTACTGGCGGATTACCGAGGGGCTGACCGGTCTGGGATCCCTTCTGTTTTGGGGTGCGGAGGCCTATGTCTGGCTGGCAGCGGTGGGGTTTACCCTCAGCCGCTACGCTCAGGTGCCGAGCGAGACCCTTCCCTCTCCCGAGGTTCTGCGGCGGGCGTTTTTTCAACTGCCGCGGGTGGACGTGCTGGTCATACGCCAGCGGGACTCTCTGGAGGCCACTCGGCAGACGGTGCTCTCAGCCCTACGCTTGGATTACCCCTGGGAGCGGCTATTTGTCCACATTGTGGATCGGGTTGAAGACAGGGAGATGGCCAAGGTGGCGCAGGCCATCCCCTGCGAGTACTGGCCTTGCCCCAGCCCCACGACCGATCCGCTAGCCTACCTGCTGGGATCCGGCCATCTGCAAGGAGAGTACCTGCTGCTGCTGCAGCCAGGCCATTTTGTCGAGCCGGACTTTTTGTGGCAGACTTTGCCTCTGTTTTACGACTTTCCAGAGCGGGCCCCCATTGCCAACTCAACCGGCTTTGTCCAGGCCATGCTGCGCACCCTAGGTCGGCCCCAGGCCGTTCACCCCCTACAGCAACTGCTGGCGGTGGGATCCCAAGGCTACCAGGCAGCGCCGCTATTGGGATCCGGCTGTCTCATTCGGCGGGCGGCCCTGGAGGGGATCCCGCACATCGACATTCGCCGTCCTGTGCAGTTGGGGTGTCAGATGCACTGTCGCGGCTGGCAGTCCTACCTGGCTCGCCAAGCCCAGGTCACCGGCGCTTTGTTACCCTTGCGCAACCGCCGCGTGGCTCTGCTGGCAATTTTTTCGGCCTTGCGGGAAAATCCCTTCTGGGGCAAGCCGACCACCCAGCAGCAGCGCTTTCAGTACCTGTGGCTGGCCCTCTGGGCCGCTGGAGGGGCGGCGGAGCTAGCCTATTTGGCGGTGCCGATCCTCTTCCTCTGGACGGGCTGGATGCCAGTGCCGGCCTTTGACAGGGTTTTTTTTGCCTGGTTTCTGCCCTATGCCCTGCTGGGGCGGCTCAGCTGGCTGTTGGCCTTTCCTCCCTCTCGGTGGGGGGCTGCGTGGCAGTCAGAACGCCAGACAGGTAGCCAGTTTTTCCAGTCCATCCAGGCGTTGGTGCAGGCAATGCGGGGGGTGCCTCCCTATCCCGAGCAGCCATCCCAACTCTCTCTTGGCCCGCAGGCCTTGGCCATTGCGTTGACCCTAGCAGCAATGGGGGTAGGATCCCTGCGCTTTGCTGGCAACTGGGATCCAACCTGGCTAGAGCTGCTGTTTGGCCTGGTCTGGGCCTTCTACAACCTGATGATCCTGACGGTGCGCCCGGACGACCACGATTTTGCCGGCTTTGCCTTGGGTAGCCGCAACCCGGCGCCAGCAGAGATCTCAGATGCACTCCCCAACTCCTAAAGTGGAAGCTCTCAGCCAGCTGGAGGCAGGCAGAGGCCAAAAGCTATGCTGGAACTGGAGAAGCAATAGCGCTATCGATAGGGCGAATTGCTAGAGACTGCCCCCATGGACGGATGGAGAGCAGGGATCCCCGCCTAAGCCCTCCGTGGGTTCGGCAAAGCTTGAGCGTGCTCTTCTAGAAGACAACCGAAGACAACGCGCCTGTGGAGTCAAAGAGACCTCCCCTTCGACTATTCCCCCTGGGCACAGATCCCCGCCGGCAGGGCTGCGCCTACTGGCTGGAGATGGGATCCTACCGTTTGCTTCTCGATTGTGGCTTGCCTGCTCCCGCTCTCCTCAAAGCCTTGCCAGGGATCCCCGATGCTGTTATCTGCAGCCACGCCCACTTTGACCATGTGCAGGGGCTACCTGGCTTTTATCGCCGCTACCCACAGGTGCCCATCTACGCCACCCCGGTAACGGCTCATTTGGCCAGCGGCCTCTGGGAGCGCGGCATCTGGCCAGACTACGACCGGGAGATTCGCTTTCCTCCTTTTCGGGCGCTGCCTTTTGGCCAGGCGCGGGAGATCTTGCCTCACTTGATGCTCACCTTCTTTACCGCCGGGCACCTGCCGGGGGCAGCGGCAACCCTGTTGCAAAATACCCAGACTACTCCAGCTCAAACCTGCCTGTACACTGGCGACTGTTCCCTGGCCTCAACTCGCTTTGCCCCTGGCTTAGATCTGAGCGCCTTGCGCCATTGGCAGCCGGATGTGCTGCTCATCGAGGCCTCCCTAGGCTCTACTCGCCATCCACCCCGTCGCCATCTGGAAAACCGCCTGGTGGAGCGCCTGCTTGGCGCCTTGGCGGCAGGCCAGACGGTGCTGTTCCCGCTGCCAGTGCTGGGGTTGGGCCAGGAGTTGATTTTCCTCCTCAAAGCTCACCACCGCTTTACCCAAGCTTCCCAGGAGCTGACGGTGTGGGTGGCGCCAGGCCTAGCTGCAGGCTGCGATCTCTACGAACGCTTGCTCCCCTACCTGCCGGAGCCAGTGCGCAATTTTGCCACCTACCAGCCCTTGTTCTGGGAAGACCGCCTGCAGCCGCGGGTGCAGCCCCTTACGGCGGTGGATCCCTTGCCCCAGGGCCTGTTGCTGTGCGACGCCGATGCCGATCCGGAAGCCTGGGAGCCCATCTGGTTACGCCTGTTGGCCCAACCGCAGCGCTCCTGCCTGCTGCTGCGGCTGCCGGAAGTGGAGCTGGCTACGCCGTTTGAGCAGTGGCCAGCGCCGCTGCGCTCCCGCGTTGGGGTGGAGTGGTTGGCCTGGCACAGCCACAACGATGTTGGGCATCTTGCCCAGATCGTCCACACCTTTCGCCCCCAACATGTGGTTTTGGTGCACGCCAGCCCCCAGCAAGCGCAGGAGCTGGCGGATCTGCCCGAGCTGTGCAACCGTTACCATGTCCACTGCCCCCAGCTTGGCCATTGGCTGGAGCTGGTCGACAGCCGCCTGCAAACCTTGGTCAAGCCGTCCGAGTTCCTTGGGGATCCCGGCGTGCGCTACGAGGGGGAGGTGGAGGAGATCTGGCAGGAACAGGACTCGCCCCGCACCTTGGCTGGGGTTCAGGTGCGCCTACCCCCCCAGATTACCGAGGATCCCCGCTGGGCCGCCTGGGCTGAGACCGGCTTGGTGGAGGCTCGCTGGCAGGGATCCGAACTGGTGCTGCGGGGCCTTTCGCCGCGAGAGCTGATCCGGCCGGCGGAGGTTGCCCCCTCCTCTGGCCTTGTGCTGCGCCCCAAACCCGCCCCTATCTTTGCTGCCGGGGGCATGAGGTGCCAGAGCTGCCGCTTTGCCCGCCAGAGCTTGTCCGCCCACACCCAAGTTCTTCGCTGCGATCAAGAGCGCTCCCCCCTCTACCGCCTCCAGGTAGATCCCCAGGGGAGCTGCCCCTATCACCAACCGCGGGAGATCTGCTCTTCCGGCTAGTGCCCAGGGCAGTCGCCGCCCAAAAGCCGGCTAGAATGGGGCCAGTTGCGGTGTCAACCATGCTCGAGCAACAACCCTGGGCAGATCGTCGCCAGGGGGCGGTTGGATCCCTGGAGCGTCCCGCCGAGACCCTGGCCCCAACCCGCCTGCCCTTGGTGCAAATGGTGGGGGTTAACAAAGTCTACCCGCTGCTAGAGGGCAGTTTCCAGGCTCTCTACGACATCAACCTGACAATCTGGCCGGGAGAGTATTGCGCCATCATGGGACCCTCGGGCTCCGGCAAGTCCACCCTGATGAACCTCATGGGCTGCTTGGATCGGCCTAGCTCGGGGCGCTACTGGCTAGACGGCGTGGAAGTCTCTGCCCTGCCGGATGGGGAGCTGGCCCGGATTCGCAACCAAAAAATTGGCTTTGTCTTCCAGCAGTTTCACCTCCTGCCCGTCTTAACCGCCCTGGAGAACGTGATGCTGCCCCTGGCCTATGCCGGGATCCCCGAGTCAGAACAGCGCCGGCGAGCTAAACAGGCTCTAGAACAAGTGGGCTTGGGAAGTAAACTCCACCAGCGCCCAGCCCAGCTCTCTGGCGGCCAGCAGCAGAGGGTGGCGATTGCCCGCGCCATTGTTAACCGGCCACAACTGCTTTTGGCCGATGAGCCGACTGGCGCCCTGGACAGGCGCACCGCCCAGGAAGTGCTCAGCCTTTTTGCCGAGCTCCACAGCCAGGGCATTACTCTCGTCGTAGTTACCCATGACCTAGAGGTGGCGCGGGCCGCCCAGCGCCTCATCCACGTTGCCGATGGACATTTGCTGCCCTAGACCTGGACCTGCCTGAACAATTGGGCTCTTGAGGACTGGCCGGCTTCCTCCTCTCTAGGACTAGCTAGCTTGCGCTAGTCTAAACACAATCCCCTGAGCCTCTAGCAAACTTATGGGACTCATTGAAGATATCAGCCGGTTTTTGGAAACCCGCCTAGAGGAATTCCTCAGAGCCCATCCGGAGATTGAGCTGCAGCTCCTTGCCGAGGAATTGCGCCAGCAAGAAGAAGAAACTCGGCAGCTGCTCCAGGAAAGCCTTGCCCAGCGGCAAGCTCTCCAGCGCAGCATTCTCCAGTTGGCAGAGGAAATCAAGACCTGGCACTTTCGCATCGAAAAGGCCGAACGGGCCAACCGCCCGGATCTGGCTGAGGGAGCGCGCCGACGGGAAGCCGAGCTTTTGGAGCAAGGGAGCCGGTTATTCAACCAAGGGAAGGCCCTGGAGGAGAGAATCCGGCAACTGGAAGCTCTGCTGCCGCAAATTGCCCAGCGCCGCCAAGAGGTGCGCACCAAGCTGCAAGAAGTCAAAGCCGCCCAAACCCAGAAGGCCAGCGAGCCGGATCGGAAGTTCAACCCCTGGGGCAGTCTGTTTGAGGATAAGTTGGAGGAGGAATTTCGGCGGCTGGAGATGCAGCTCGAAGTGGAAAAAGAATTGGACACCATAAGGAAGAAGGTGCAGGAACAGCGGCGGCAATAACGGCTTCCTCGTGAAAAACTCTTTCTTATAGCCCCGGTGATGCTGTCTTTGAAACAAGTTCCTTCCCCCAAGAGCGGCCCAAGAGTGGTACGCTATTGCGCATGAAAGAGTTCTATCTAAATCACCCCACATTTGGTCTGCTCTACGGCCTGTGTCAGGTTAACGAAGGGGAGGCCATCTTCACCACCCTTTATGCCCAAAGGCTGTTTTTTCGGGTCTACTTCAAGCCCCCCGCTGACGACGACCCCTCTGCTGTGGAAGAATTGGTTTTTGACCCGATTAGCCGCAACGAAGCCCGCCAAGTTCTCGAAGAGCAGATGCGCTTGCTGCGCCGCGCCAACCGCAAAGACGAGCTGGAACATCTGCAGTTGGTTTACAAACGCACCTTTTCCTAAGCCGCTCTAGAATTGCGACAGAAAGCGCAGGTCGCTGCTGTAGAACAGCCGGATATCCTGAACGCCGTGCAGGAGCATGGCCACCCGCTCGACACCGATCCCTGCCGCAAAGCCGGTGTAGCGCTCTGGGTCATAGCCAACTGCCTGAAACACATTGGGATCCACCATGCCGCAGCCGAAAATCTCCAGCCACTTGGAGCCAAAGCGTACGTCCATTTCAGCCGAGGGCTCCGTGAAGGGAAAGTAGCTAGGCCGAAAGCGGGTTTCCTGCTGGCCTAACAGGCGAGCCACGAACTCCTTGAGGGTGCCCTTGAGGTCAGTGAAGGTAAGGTTTTCCCCTACTGCCAAGATTTCCACCTGGTGAAACACGGCCGAGTGGGTGGCATCGACCTTGTCGCGGCGCATCACCCGTCCCGCGTGGACAATGCGCAGAGGCGGCTGGTGTTGCTCCATGTAGCGCACCTGCACCGAAGAAGTTTGGGTGCGCATCAGATAACCCTTTTCTAGATAGAGGGTATCCTGCATGTCCCGCGCCGGGTGGTCGGCAGGGGTGTTGAGGGCTTCGAAGTTGTAGTACTCCGTCTCGATCTCCGGGCCATGGACTACCGTATAGCCCATTCCCACAAAGATGTCGAGCATGCGGTCAATGGTGGCCTGCAGCGGGTGAACCCGGCCCAGCGGCCGGCGCGGCCCCGGCATAGTGACATCCAAACGCTCTGCTTCTAGGCGGGCTTGGAGCTTGGCTTCAGCTAGGGTCCGTTTGCGCTCCTCCAGGCTGGATTGCAGGGCCTCTTTAAAGCTGTTGGCCAAAGCGCCGATAGCTGGCCTTGCTTCCGGCGGCAGCTTTCCCATTCCCCCCAAGATCTTGGAGAGCTTTCCCTTCTTCCCCAGATAGTCAATGCGGATTTGCTCCAGGGCGTCTAGCTCGGCAGCCTGAGCCACTTGGGCAAGTGCTTCTTCCTGGAGGGCAAGCAGCTGTTGGCGCAGGATGTCCTGTTCCTCTTGCATGGAGTCGGTTATTCCCCCACTTGTGGTAGCCCAGCCAAGCAGCTAGGAAGGAGGATCCCTGCTGTGGGCTAGGTCACTTCTTCAACCGTATCATTTTTGCCTGCAGCGCCTCCTACTGCAGCAGCTCCCTCTGCCAATCGACAACTTTGCGAAAGCGAAAAGGGCCTGCCAATGCCCCCCACACCTGGCGGTGGGTAACTGGATCCATGCCTCGGTCGTGGCTGCAGAACTCGCTTTCGCTCAACTGCAGCGTGGTCTGCAAATAGGTGGTTTGGCCGTTGCGCACTACCCAACAGCGACACCCCGGCTCTGTGGTGCCGACAAACTGGGATCCCTGCCTCTTCACATGCACATCACACCCCGGCAGGTAGGCCAGATCCGCAGGGCTCAATTGGCTGAGCTGCCCGGCTCTTTCGCGGGCACAGCCCCGCCACCGCTGGGGCTCCAGAGGACGGTAGTTGCGAATCACGATCCCGTCCCCTACTTGGGTAAGCTCCACCACCGCCTGACGATAGGGCTCCTCCAGATGGCCGCTGTAGGCCTGCTCCACATAAAAGCCGATCCCTGCCAACACACCGGCTGGCAAGGGGCGATAAGCCACCCGGATGGAGGCAAAAAAAGGCGGGTTCTCCCAGGCTTGCTCTTGGTTGCTGAAGTCTCCCGCTAGCCACCGCGCCATTTGCAGCAGCTCGGGAGAGAAGGTGGGCTGCAACTGGATCGCCATAGCCTCAAAGCCAGAGTAGGGGCCACTACATGGCTAAGTCTGGGGTTTTCCGGGCCGCGTTTCCCCGGTGAAAGCCTGCTCAGATTTTCTCTCAGCTTTGCCTTGCCTAGGAGACTGGCGCAAGTATTAAATTATGTGTACTTTATGAGAAGGTTTACTTGGATACAGAAGCGGGCCTCTTGACTTGACTGCAAAGCCATGAGCAAGGCTGTCGTTGTTCCTGATATTGTAAACTCATGTAAAGTAGCATTGTTTTTTGTAAAAACCAAGGCCTCAAAGGATTTGGACAAAAAGGCCAGAGTTGCCCACTAGGAGCAGATCTGGGGCTGTTTGCATCTAGTAAAGACCCTTTACATTTTTTGATTCAATCCCTCCCCGCCCTCGCGGTAGAAGTAAGAACTGGAAGCAAGGCAAGCTGGCTTTTCCTCACTTACCTAGTGCAGGGTGTCAGCAGCAAAAAATCCTTGTTTCACCCCGATTCCCCACAGTCTGCCAGCAAGTGGCTTCATTCTTGAAGCTGGCTAGGCAAGGGGAGGTGAGGAGGTTCCTGCCGGTGGTTCTGTTGGGGCAAAGATTTGCGCTAACAGGGCTCTTCGGTAGGGAAGCTGCAAAAGACTGCTGGGTTCGTAGAGCGCTTTTGCCCTCTAGTAGAGATTTAACCTCTTTTGCTTTCGCTAGGAGATTGAGAACCATGAACGACGTATTTAGCAAAGTTGTTGCCCAAGCTGACGCCAAAGGCGCTTTCCTGGGAGAAAACGAGTTTGCGGCACTGCAGCAGGTGATTGCTGACGGAAACAAGCGTTTGGACGCAGTGAACCGCATCACCAGCAACGCCTCCAAAATCGTGACCGATGCTGTCCGCGAATTGTTTGCTGAGGAGCCTAATTTGAATGCTCCTGGCGGCCCTGCCTATCCAAGCCGCAACGTGGCTGCCTGCTTGCGGGATATGGACATCATCCTCCGCTACATTACCTACGCCGTGGCGGCTGGAGACCCGAGCGTCCTGGATGAGCGCTGCCTGAATGGCTTGCGGGAAACCTACCAAGCTCTTGGCACCCCTGGCAGCTCTGTGGCCAATGGCATCCAGAAGATGAAAAAGGCGGCAGTGGCAGTGGTCAATGATCCCAATGGCATTACGCGCGGTGACTGCAGTGCTTTGATTGCCGAAATCGAGTCCTACTTCGATCGCGCCGCTGCTGCAGTGGTCTAGTATTCCGCAGCTATTTGCAAGCTAAGCTTTGAATCCTTTGTATTGTTGCCTTGACTGGAGCTGAGGTAAAGGAGCGTTTTGAGTCATGCAAACCCCAATTGTTGACGCCATTGCCACTGCCGATAGCCAAGGACGCTATCTCAGTAACAGCGAATTGCAAGCCATCAGCGGCCGTTTTCAGCGGGCAGCCGCCAGCATGGAAGCAGCTCGCGTCCTGAGCAGCCGTGCCGAGGAGCTGGTGCGCGGTGCCACTGAGGCCGTTTATGCCAAGTTCCCCTACACCACTCAGCCAGGGGGACAATGCTACACCCAGGCGGGTAAAGACAAGTGTGCCCGCGACGTGCGCCACTATCTGCGCTATATCACCTACTGCTTGGTTACCGGTGGCACTGGCCCCCTGGACGAATGTATGCTGGCCGGGATCCGCGAGATCAATGCTGCTTTTGAACTCTCTCCCAGTTGGTACATTGAAGCCCTGCGCTACATCAAGGCCAACCATGGCCTGACCGGGCAAGCAGCCACCGAAGCCAACGCCTATATTGACTACGCCATCAACGCCCTCAGCTAGTTCTTAACCCCAAAGCTGGGTTCAAGGCAGTAGGGATCCCCGGGGTGAAGGGGATCCCTCTCCGTAGGCTGCAGTGGCCGTGGCTCTGCAGGGAGGAGATCTTGAGGGGGTAAATCTTTCAGTTTCAAAGTTGGTCTAGCTGGTTTGTTGGATTTGAGGAGTTAGCATGAGCGGAATTACAGCGGCAAGCCGGATGGGGATCCGGGCCATCACAGAGACAACTCCTTTAGAGTTGCGCCCCAATGCTAGCCAGGAGCAGCTCAACGCCATCCTACGGGCTATCTATCGCCAGGTTTTGGGCAACGATCACCTATTTGCCTCCGACAGGAAGGAGCTGGCCAGTGCGGAATCGTTGCTGCGCCAGGGCAGCTTGACGGTGCGAGAATTTGTGCGTTTGCTTGCCAAGTCGGAAGCCTACAAGCGGCGGTTTCTCTACCCCAACTCGCAAACCCGCGCCATCGAGCTTAACTTTAAGCATCTCTTGGGGCGAGCTCCCACCAGCCCAAAAGACATTGCCCGCCACCTAGATATCTATCACTCGGGAGGCCACAGCGCGGAGATTGACTCCTACATTGACAGCCCAGAATACCTAGAAGCGTTTGGCGATAACATTGTTCCCCATCCACGCGGCTTTGAATACCGCAAGGCCCACACTACCCGCGACTTTACCAACCTCTTTGCTCTTTACGGAGGCTATGCCAACAACGACCGCTCCCAGGGGCGGAGGCCGCGCCTGATGATTCCCCTGGCCACTGGGTTTACCCCAGCTATTCGCCGCATTGGGGTACGAGGACTGCTGCCACCCAGCCCCATTTCCAAGCACTTGGGGCCGCCCACGGGTCAGTCTGACCGCATGTTTTGCATTGAGGTAACGCGGCTGCTCAACCCACCCTCAGCCCTAGCGACTTCTAGCCGCGTGCGCAAATCCAACCAGCAGATCTTCGTTTCTGCCGATCAACTCTCGGCAACAATGCAGCGACTTCTCAAAGCGGGCGCCAAGATTGTCAGCGTCCGCAGCGCCTAGCTGTTGGAGTTTTGGCCTGTGGACTCCTTGAGCCCAGTAGCTCCTCCAGACTCCTATCCGTCGGCGGATCTCACCCCGGCTGGGCAAATTGCCAAGCTGCGATACGGGGATCCGGGAGAACGCTACTACGCGGCTTGGTGGCTGGGGCGCATGCGGGTGAGAGAGGGGATCCCGGCCCTCATCGAGGCGCTGGCCGATGAGACCGATCGCACGGCTCAGGGGGGATATCCGCTGCGGCGCAATGCCGCCCGCGCCCTGGGCAAGCTGGGATCCCCTGCGGCGATCCCGGCTCTAAAAGAGGCTTTGCGCTGCTCCGACGGCCAAGTGGTGGCGGCAGCAGCCCAGGCGCTGGTCGAGATTGCCCTGGCCAACTTCCTCGACCGGGATCCCGCCCAGCTTGAAGACCTGGGAGGAGCATTGCTGCAGGGGCTGCGCCGCGCGGAGCAGGGTCTCCAGACCGAAAACCTTGCTGCCTTAGAGGCCCTCATCGAAGCGCTTGGACAACTGCAGGTGTCTGCTGCCCTGGAGCCGATTCGCCTCTACCGGGATCACCCCTCCCTTCGTTTGCAATGTGCGGCAGGGCAGGCCTGTTACCGCTTGACGGGAGATCCCACTTTTCTTGAGCCTCTGCTGTCGCTGCTGGCTCATCCCAACGTTCATCTGCGGCGGGCTGCCCTCCTGGATCTAGGGGCCAGCGGCTATTTGCCGGCAGCTCCGGCCATGGCGAGAGCGGCAGTAGAGGCTAACCTCAAGCTGCTTGCCCTCAAGCAGTTGGTGGAGGTGAGCCTCAGACGTGGGAAGGAAGACGGAACTAACTTGCACCAGGTGCTACGGCTAATCGACGAGCTGCTTTAAAGTTGACATCCAAAGGCTTATTTTGTTAAAGCTGATACAGAATGAAGTTGGGTTTTACCCTCTGGGCCACGCCAGGGAAGCTGAAGCTGTTGTCCTACAGCTCCCGAGAAGGGGGCTACGGAAGTTGCTTTCCCCGTCAGATGGCCGCTGTCTACTTAGGGGACTCTTCATATGCAACTGACCTATCGCGGCATTGCCTACGTCTTTGTCCCTTCTGCCCCCGCGAGCTGCCAGCGGCAGGCGGTGCGAGTGCGGTACCGGGGCTTAGCGTGGGACTGGCCAGCTCAATCGGCATCTGTGGCGCTGCCACAGTCTTTTGCCCTGACGTATCGAGGCCTTGCCCTCAACCCAGTGGCGAAGACAGCGAGCAGGGCGCCGGCAACTATCTCCCCGCATATGGAGACCCATCGGCAGAATCTGCTGCGCCGGCTGCAGGAGCGCATTCGTTCTGCCCAGCTCCGCGGGGATGAGCATCTGTTGCAGCAACTGGAGCAGGAGCGACAACTCCTGGCCTGAGCTCTTCCTCGACCTCCCTGCATAGATCAGGAGAATGCGGGATAATAGTGCTGCCCTATGCCGAACGAGGGGGGTAGCGGCTGTGAGCTTGCGGGTGGATTTCGAGAAGGAAGGGATCCCAGGGGCCTCTTCCTCCCGCCGTTCCTTGCTCTCAGTAGCGGGGCTAGTGGCTGGTGCTACCCTGCTCAGCAAGGGCATGGGGTTTGTCCGGCAGGCCCTGATTGCGGCAATCTACGGCTCGGGGCTGGAGTACAGCGCCTTTGGGGTGGCCTATGTCCTGCCCGGTTTTTTGTTGATCCTGCTGGGCGGGATCAACGGTCCTTTTCACAGTGCCATCGTCAGCATTCTTAAAAAGCAGCAGCTCTCAGGAGAAGCAGCAGCCCGCTGGCTGGAGTCAATCTCCACCTTGGTGGGCTGTCTTCTCTTAACCGTGACCTTGGGCCTATGGTGGGGAGCAGACTGGGTAGTGCGCCTGACGGCGCCGGGATCCAGCCCCGCAGTCCATGCCCTTGCTGCCCAGCAACTGCGGATCATGGCGCCGCTGGCCTTGCTCTCGGGGTGGATTGGCATTGGCTTTGGGGCACTCAATGCGGCCGAGCACTACCTCTTGCCTGCCCTCAGCCCCCTAATCTCCAGCCTGGCAGTCATCGGGATCCTGCTTAGCTTGGGGTGGACAGGGATCCCAACCTTGCTGGCCTGGGGCGTACTTGTCGGGGCCATTGCCCAGTGGTTGGCTCAGGTACCGTTGCAGCAGCGGCTGGGGCTGGGGCGGCTGCGGCTGCGCTTTGAGTGGGGATCCCCGCAGGTGCGAGCCGTGGGCCTGCTCATGCTGCCAGCGGTCATCTCCTCTGGCATGATCCACATCAATGTCTACGTGGATCTCTTTTTTGCCTCCTTTGTGCCCGGGGATCGCACCATCGGCAACTTGGGCTACGCCCAGCTTTTGGTGCAAACCCCCCTGGGGATCCTTTCCAACATGGTGCTGGTGCCTTTGATGCCCCTCTATGCCCAACTAGCAGGAGAGAGAGACCGATGGCCCGAGCTGTGCCGGCGCATCCGGCAAGGGTTGATGGTGACCGCCATCCTCACCCTGCCCCTTGCAATGCTGTTGGTGGCCTTGGCCGAACCCATTGTCCAGGTGGCCTACCAACGGGGTCGCTTTACGGCGGAGGCAACCCAGGAGGTGGCGGCTCTGCTGATGGCCTATGGCCTGGGGATGAGCTTTTACCTGCTGCGGGATGTGCTGGTGCGCATCTTTTACGCTCTGGAGGACGGAACCACGCCCCTGCGCATCAGTGGCCTAGCCATTGGCCTCAACGCCCTTCTGGACTTCCTATTTCTACAGGTCTTTGGGGCACCAGGCATTGCCCTGGCCACAGCAGGGGTTAACCTAGTAGCCCTGATTGGACTGGGGATCTGCCTTCACCAGCGCCTGCCAGGGATCCCCTGGCAAGAGATGGGACAAGCCCTACTGCCCCTGCTGGGGATCACCGTCCTAGCTGGTGGGCTTAGCCACTGGCTGTGGATGCAGCTACGCGCCTACGAGATCTTGGGATCCCCCCTGCTCACCGCCCTTGTCTGGGCTGGGCTGGCCGGTGGCCTGGGCCTAAGCCTAGTGGTAGCTGGAGCTCTGTATCTGCAGATCCCGGAGGTGGAGGGGCTGGCCCTCCAGATCTGGAGGCGGCTTGCTCGCCCCTAATTGATGGCCTCCAGGTAATCGCGTACCCGGTTGCGCCGCTTAGGCTGCCGCAGCTTCTGCAAGGCTTTGGCCTCGATTTGCCGTACCCGCTCCCGCGATAGATCCAAAGCGCGGCCAATTTCCGCTAGGGAGTAGGTGCGACCATCCCCCAGCCCAAAGCGCATGCGAATCACATCCCGCTCGCGGCTGGTGAGATCCTCCAACAGCTGCTGCAGATCGCGCTGGAGGGCCTCGCGCATCATCATCTCTTCGGGAGAGATGTCATCGGTCTCTAGCAGATCCCCTAGCTCGGTATCCTTGTCTTTACCCACCTTGGTTTCTAGAGAAACCGAGCGCGGCACCCGCACCAGCAGCTCCCTGACCTGGGGCACTGTCATCTCCAGCTCGGAAGCAATGTCCTCAATGGTGGGGGTACGGCCTTTTTCCTGGGAAAGCTTGCGCTGGGCTTTTTTGATCTTGTTTAGCTTCTCGGTAATGTGGACAGGCAAGCGGATGGTGCGGCTTTGGGTGGCAATAGCCCGGGTGATCCCCTGCCGGATCCACCAGTAGGCGTAGGTGCTGAAGCGGTAACCCTTTTTGGGGTCAAACTTCTCCACTGCTCGCTCCAGGCCCAGCGTGCCCTCCTGGATCAAATCCAGCAGCTCCAGGCCGCGGTTTTGGTATTTTTTCGCCACCGACACCACCAGGCGCAGGTTGGCCTTGATCATCTGTTCCTTGGCCCGCTTGCCGATGCGCTGGATCTGTTGCAGCTTTTCAGGCGTAAGGTTGGCCCACTCGGGGAACTGGTTGGCCCTAGCCACCCATTCTGCCAGAGTAGGCTCCCGCCCCAGCTCTTTCTGCAAACGCAGGCGCACATCCAAGAGCTTCATGTAGTCTTGGACTTTTTGGGCCAGCGCCACCTCCTCGTCTCGTCCCAAGAGGGGAACACGTCCAATCTCCTGGAGGTAAAGGCGCACCAGGTCGGTGGAGGGTCGAGCTGGCCCCTCTTCGGCGTACTCGCTTTCGGCAAACTCCGCCTCTTCCTCCTCCGTCAGGTCGAGGAGGTCGGTTGGGGTTTCAAACAAAGTGTCGTTGGCTTCAGGTTCGTAGATAGACATGTAAGTGCTACTGAGTGAAATAGCAACAGAGACAGTCAAGCAGCTGGACTAACATTGAAGAGGGGGCTAAGTTGAGGGTTCCCCAGGGACAGTGGCTGTGCGCTGTCATCATCCCCGCGGAGACAACACTCTCCTCTGGCTAAGTCCAACCCTGGAATCCTGCCCTCGGTAGGGAACGGCTGAGATAGCCACGAAGGAAGCCACCTGCTGGCGAAGTGTAAGCCCCTTATCATAACTTAATTATAGTTGCCTCTCTCAGCTTAGCTGCATGAGATTGGGCGCAGATTTCTCCCCCCTGAGCCGTCGTCACGGTTGCTGGAAAGCGCAGGGTTTTTGCTGCTGCGCCATTGCTCCTGCGCCATTGCTCCTGCGTCGAGGTAGGATCTACCAAGCGTGGCTACTGCCGGCGGCAACCAACCTCTCTGCAGAACTTAAACTAGGAGGTAGAGGGTCAACCTCCACGAGCTATTTTTCTGCCCCTTCCCTGCTACAGTGGAGAGGCTACAGGTCAAGCCGCCCGACCAGATGGGGCTCGTTCCTGTCATCCCTATGAATTGGGTAGCTACATCACTCCCCCTCTCCCTGAAGGGAGAGGCCATTTCTACCCTAGCGCTGACGCTGCTTCTGGGGATCGGCCTATTCTTTTTTCTGCGAGCCTCAGGTAGAGATCGCAGCGAAACCCGCTTCTATTCTAGCAGCCGCAGCCTGGAGGAAATAGGATCCCTTCTCCGAAAGCACCTGGAAGGGCGGGCCTATCGCTTGCAGTTTGCCGATGCCGAGGGGATCGCCACCTTTATCGGTCAGGCTCGGCCCAGTGTGGGGTTGGCTGTTTTTTTGACAGGGCTAGCAGGAGTGGGTCTGGCCTGTTTGGCTCTGGTGCTGTCCATGCTGGAGCCGGCGTGGGGAGCCTGGCCCTGGACCCTGGTGCTGGCCGCTCCTTGGGCAGGCTGGTACTACTGGCGGCGCAACTACCGCCTGGAGCGGCTTCGCCTGAAGTTGCAAGAGGCTGACCCACCCCCTGGATCCCTGCTGTGGGTGGAGGGGCAGCGAGATGAGCTGGAGGTGCTGGCCGCCAGCTTGGGGCTGCAAGAGCGGGAGCCGGAGCGAGGGTAGAGCCCTAAGGCTCCTCGGAAAAGAGGGAGGCCGGGATCAGAGACAGTTGCTCCGCCGGAGCGGGGTTGCGGATCTCGAGGGGCTCAGGGTGTTGTTCAGGCTGTTTTTTCTTGGAGGAAAGGCGGCTTTTCCCTTGGTTGCGCAGGCCCAGGCCAATGCGGCTGTGTTGTTCCACTAGGGCCAGCACCTGCTTAGCCCGCTCGATCACCGGCTGGGGCAGGCCGGCCATGCGTCCTACCTCGATGCCGTAGGAGCGGTCGGCCCCCCCGGGCTGCACCTGGTGCAGGAAGATGATGCGATCCGGCAGCTCTTTCACCACCACCTGGAAGTTGGCCACGTTGGGCAGCAGGGTCTCCAGTTGGTTGAGCTCGTGGTAGTGGGTGGCAAAGATTGTGCGGGCGCGCACCTGGGTGGCGAGGTACTCAGCCACCGCCCAGGCAATGGAGAGGCCGTCGAAGGTGGCGGTGCCGCGGCCAATCTCGTCCAAAAGCACCAGGGAGCGCTCGCCGGCGTGGTTGAGGATGTTGGCCGTCTCGTTCATCTCCACCATGAAGGTGGACTGTCCCGTGGCCAGGTCATCGACAGCGCCGATGCGGGTAAACACGCGGTCACAGAGGCCCAGCTCCGCCCGCCTTGCCGGCACAAAGCTGCCCATCTGGGCCAGGATCTGGATGAGCCCGATCTGCCGCAAATAGGTGGATTTGCCCGACATGTTGGGGCCAGTGAGGACAATCAGATCCGGGCCGTGGGGGGATCCCAGACGCACCGAGTTGGGGACAAATAGGCCCTGGGGCAAAGACTTCTCCACCACCGGATGGCGCCCTTCCTCGATGACTAGGCGGCGGTCGGTCGTGATTACGGGACGAGTGTAACCCTGCTGCACAGCCACTTCCGCCAAGCCAAACAGGGCATCGACGGCGGCCAGGGTCTGGGCCACCTGGCGGATGGCGGCAGCTTGGGATCCCGCCTCTTGGCGCAGCTGCACAAACAGCTCGTATTCCCGCTGGTTGATCTCAGTCTGAGCGGTGAGGACGCGGGCTTCTTTTTCTTTGAGCTCAGGGGTGATGAAGCGCTCTTCGTTAGTCAGGGTCTGCTTGCGGATGTAGTCTTTTGGCACCTGCTGGGCCTTGGCGCGGCTGATGCTGATGTAGTAGCCGAAGGCTTTGTTGAAGCCGACTTTGAGGGTGGGGATCCCAGTGCGCTCGCGCTCGGTTTTCTCCAACTGGGCAATCCACTGGCGGTCTTGCTCCACCTGCTGCCGCAGCCTGTCCAGCTCCGGATCGACGCCGGGCCGGATTAGCCCCCCTTCGGTGAGCACAGGGGGAGGGGAGGGCAGGAGGGTGTGCTCGATGCGGCGGCCCAGGTCAACCAGGGCGGGATCCACCTGCTGCAAGCTCTGCAGGAGAGGGGTCTTGGCTTCGGCCACCAGCTCCGCCAGTTGGGGCAGTTTGCCCAAGGAGGAGCCCAGGGCCACCAGCTCGCGCGGGTTGGCGGTGCCGGAGGCGACGCGGTTGGCCAAGCGCTCCAGGTCATAGAGAGAGTCCAGCAGGGATCCCAGGCGGGTGCGCAGGGAGGGGTTTTCCAACAGCTCCTGGATGGTGTCCTGGCGGAGGCGGATTTGCTCGAGATCCCGCAAAGGCTGCAGCAGCCAACGGCGCAGGGTGCGTCCTCCCATGGCAGTGCGGCTGTGATCCAGCACCCAGAGCAGGGATCCGACAAAGGCCCCCTCGCGGATGGTCTGGGTGAGCTCCAAGTTGCGGCGGGTTTGGGGATCCAAGATGAGGTAATCCGTCAACTGGTAGGTGCGAGGGGGACGTAGGAGGGGGTGGCCCCCCTGGGGAGAAGGCTGCACCAGGTTCTTTTGCGTCTCCTCCAGGTAGTGCAAGAGCCCTCCCGCCGCCCGAATGGCCAGGGGCAGCTCCTTGCAGCCCAAGCCCTCCAAAGAGCGCAGGCCATAGGTCTGTAGCAAGTTTTCTCGCGCCACCGCCAGCTCAAAGGGCTCCGCCGGGCGCAGGGTATAGGTGTACTGGCCGGGCAGGCCCAGGGGAGCTTGGGGATCCCCAGGCCGAATTAAGCCCAGGCCCAGCCCTTCCTCGGTGGGCAGCAGGATCTCCGCCGGCTGCAGCCGGGCCAGCTCCTGTTCTAGCTGCTCTTGCCCCTCGCTCTGGCAGACCCAGAACTCGCCGGTAGAAATGTCGGCGTAAGCCAGGCCCCAGGGGGTTTGCTTGGAGCCTCTCAGGCGGACCACGGCGGCCAAGTAGTTGTTTTGCCGTGCCTGCAGCAGCTCCTCTTCGATGACCGTGCCGGGGGTGATGACCCGCGTCACTTCCCGCCGCACCAAGCCTTTGGCCTGATCCGCCGGCTCCATCTGGTCGCAGACGGCCAGGGCATAGCCTTTGGCCACCAACTGAGCAGCATAGCGGTCAAAGGCGTGGTAAGGGATCCCGCACATGGGCACCCGTCCTATGGCCCCTGCCTCCCGCCCGGTGAGCACCAGCTCCAGCTCCCGCGACACCACTTCCGCGTCCTGGAAAAACATCTCGTAGAAATCCCCTAGGCGGTAGAGCAAGATGGCGTGGGGATACTGCCGCTTCAGCTCCACATAGTGCTGCATCATGGGGGTGAGCAGGGCGGGATCCACCTCTAAGGCATCCCAAGTAGGCTCGGCGGAAGAACTCATGGCATCAAAACGTGGGCAAGCAATGGGCTGAAGGTTCGGAGTCTAGCCAACTCGGGCCGACCAGCTTGGGCCATTCTAGATCCAGGTCTAGATGAAGTTTGAGACGTTTCCCCAGCCCTTCTCCCCTGATTCCCATTTCGCGGTTGGTTGCCATGACCTCGCTCAGGGTAGTTGGATCCCCCCTGAGATAAGTCCGAATGGCTGGGCAGAGGCGCTGCCCGGTCTTGTCCAAAAGCCCTGAAGCGCAAGAGGGAGAAATTTAGGCACAAGCTATTGAAACTGACTTGCAACATCCAAGAAGCCTTGCTATTCTAGCGACTACGTTTTGTTGAGTTTACTTTCAATAAAGCTCGGGAGGGAGGCCTGGCCAACTTGGCTGAGTTTTCCATCCCGCCCTTGCGGGCGGAGGGGGTTTCTTGGCCTCAGAAGGCTCTCTTCCTGGGCAAAGCTCGAGAGGTTTTCCCGGTGCTGGTCGATCGCGAGTGTCCGTATACAGAGGTTGAGGGGGGCAGCGGCTGGGGGCAAAGAAAGCGGCTGCTCTCGCCAATCGGTTTGACCTGTTTGCTATTGAGTTTCATTTTCCTAGTACTTTTGGTCTCGATTGCTTTGGGATCCGTTCCCATGACTTTCCCAGAACTCTGGCAAGCCCTGTGGGGGCAGGGGGATCCCATTCGGCAGACGATTGTTTGGCAGTTGCGGCTGCCGCGGGCGCTCTTGGCCCAGTTGCTGGGGGCGGCTCTGGGGATGGCAGGGGCCCTGTTGCAGGGGATGCTGGGCAATGGGCTGGCGGATCCCTACCTGCTGGGCATTTCGGCGGGGGCGGGCCTGGCGGCGGTGGGGTTGCTCACCTTGGGAGAGTGGACGGCTTGGGTGCCCCTGGCCGCTTGGGTGGGCGGGGTGCTGACTACCGTGTTGGTGTACGGGTTGGCGCGTACTCCCTCGGGACTGGCGGTGGAGCGGCTGATCTTGGCGGGGGTGGCCGTCAGCGCCCTGTTTGGGGCCATTAGCTCCACCTTGTTGTTGATGGCAGATGACCGGGTGCAGGTGGCTCTCACCTGGTTGATCGGCAGCTTGAGCGGGCGGGGCTGGCCAGAGGTGCAGGTGGCCGGGGCGTATATCCTGGTCGGCTTGGGATTGGGATGGGGGCAGGCGCGGGCTTTAAACCTGCTGAGCTTGGGGGAAGAGATGGCGGTGAGCTTGGGGATCCCTCTGGCGCGGACGCGGGTAGTGATTGGTCTGGTGGCGGCTTGGCTGGCGGCAACCGCTGTCAGTGTGGGGGGGTTGATCGGCTTTGTCGGTTTGGTGGTGCCCCACATGGTGCGGCAGGGGGTGGGATCCGATTACCGCTGGCTGTTGCCCCTTTCTGCCTTGGCAGGGGCGACCCTGCTGAGCGGTGCCGACATCCTGAGCCGTTTGGGCCCGATAGAGCTGCCGGTGGGGATTGTCACCGCTGTGATGGGGGCTCCCTTTTTCGGCTGGCTGCTGTGGCAGCAGGGGGCAGGGCGATGAGAGAGCCCATCCTGCAGGTCGAGGATTTGAGCGGGGGCTACGGATCCCGGACGGTGGTGCGACAAGTGAGCTTCAGCGTGCAAAAGGGGGAATGGCTGAGCATTGTCGGCCCCAATGGTTCCGGCAAATCGACGGTGCTGCGACTGTTGAGTCGGGTTCTGATTCCCCAAGCTGGGCGCGTGTACTTGGGCGGTCGGGATCTGCACGCTCAACTCACTCCAAAGCAGGTGGCCCGGCAGTTGGCTCTTTTGCCGCAGCAGCAGCGGATCCCGGCAGGGCTAACGGTGCGGCAATTGGTCAGTCTGGGGCGTTCTCCCCACCAGCCCTGGTGGGCGTGGCAGTTGACGCGGGCCGATTGGCAGCGGGTGGAGTGGGCTCTAGAGCAGACGGGACTGGGATCCCTGGCGCTGCGGCGGGTGGAAACCCTTTCGGGGGGCGAGCGGCAACGGGCTTTTCTAGCGTTGGCTTTGGTGCAGGAGCCGCAGGTGTTGCTGTTGGATGAGCCCACCACCTTTTTGGATCTGCGCCACCAACTGGAGCTGCTGGAGCTGTTGCAACGGCTGAAGCAGGAGCAGGGCCTGACGGTAGTTACGGTGCTGCACGACCTGAATTTGGCCATTCGCTACAGCGAGCAGATTGCCTTGCTGGGATCCGGCCAGATGCAGGCCCTGGGGTCTCCCTTGGCGGTGTTGACCCCCAGCCGGGTGCGACAGGTGTTTGGCCTGGAGGTGGAGTGGATCTCGACTCCGGTAGGGCCCCAGCTTTGCCCCCTGCGCAGCACAGCTCCAGCGGCAGCAAGGCTCCTCTCCCTGCCGGTGTCAGGGGGCTGAGGGAGGGTTTGTCCGGTTTGGAGTGAGTTTTTCCTGGGGTGGATTTGAGGAGTCTGAGAGGTTATGCGCGTGAACGGTCGTTGGTGGCGGGTGGTGAGTTTGGGGTTGAGTTTGGGAGTGGGCTGGGGATCCCTGTCCCAGGCTCAGCCCAATGCCCGGATCCCTGATTCGACAACTCCGCCGCTGTTGGCCCAGGCCACTCCTGCGCCGACCACCTTGCAAGAGCAGATTAGGGAGCTGGAGGCGCAAATAGAGGCTGCTCGCCGGCGGGGGGATCAGGCAGAGGTGGAGCGGCTACAGGCCGAACTTCGGGCTCTCCAGCAGGAAGGCACGCCGATCTTTAACCTGCAACAGGTCACCGTAACCGGTACTCGCACCGAGCGCACTTTGGCCGACTCACCCGCCAGCATTACCGTCATCGACCGGGAGCGGTTGCGGCGGGAGCTGGTTCAAAACATTCAGGATCTGGTGCGCTACGAGCCGGGGGTAAGCGTGCGGCGCAGCGTTCGCTACGGCCTGCAGGACTTCAACATCCGCGGCCTCGACGCCAACCGGGTGTTGATCCAGGTGGATGGGATCCGCCAGCCGGAGCGATTTTCCTTCGGCCCCTTCACCATTGGCCGGGATACCTTTGAGCTGGAGACCCTGAAAACTGTAGAAATTATCCGCGGCCCCGCCTCCACCCTCTACGGCAGCGACGCGCTGGGGGGTGTGGTGACCTACACCACCCTGGATCCAGCCGATCTGCTGGGGGAACGGGACATCCATGTGGGCCTGTCCAGCCAGTACGACAGCAAAAACCAAGGGTACGTCAACACCCTTAGCTTGGCGGGTCGGCAGGATAACTTAGAGGCCCTGCTCATCTACACTCGCCGCGACGCCAGAGAGCCGGATATTAAAGCGGATCCCAGTTTCAAGGATCGGCAAACGGTGGAGGGAGACAATGTTCTGGCCAAGCTGGTCTATCGCTTCAGTCCCTTTGACAGCCTCACCCTGACGGCGGAATACTTCAACAACCGCACCACCACCACCTTTTCGCCCCGCAACCTGGATCCCAGCATCCGCTTTTTCAGGGAGACCATTGAGACCGAGCGCAGCCGCCTCAGCTTGGAATATCGCTACGCCAACCCCGATACCCCCGCTTTTGAGCTGGCCACCGTCCAGATCTACTACCAGCCGGCCCGCACCCAGGAGCCCAGCGTGGAAGAACGCACCCTCACGGTACAAGGTCGGCCCGTGCCTGTGCGTCGGGATACCTTCAACGAGCTGGTCAGCAACATTCTGGGAGCCAGCGTACAGGCCCAGAGCCGCTTCCAAACCGGGGATCTCTCCCACCGCTTGGTGTATGGAATGGAGATCTCCACCACCCGCAACGAACGTCCCCGCAACCGCTTCCAAACCAACCTGCTGACCGGGGCAGTCACCCAAAACATCCCCCCGGACACTTTTCCCACCAAAGATTTTCCCGACTCCGATACCGTGCGCTTTGGGCTGTATTTGCAAGATGAGATCGACTTTGGGGGCGGCAACTTTACCCTCATCCCCGGCATCCGCTACGACACCTACCGCCTCACCCCCAGCCCTGACGAAGCCTTCTTGAAAAGTGGGGCAGAAGCCGCCAGCCTGTTTGCCGATGCCATTTCTCCCAAGGTGGGCCTGGTGTGGAGGATTAATCCCAACCTCACCTTTACGGCCCAGTACAACACCGGTTTTCGGGCCCCTCAGTACAACGAAATCAACAGCGGCTTCACCAACCTGGTCAGCCCCTTCTTCCGCTACCGCACCCTTTCCAATCCCAACTTGCGACCGGAAACCAGCCAAGGCTTTGAAGTGGGGTTGCGGGGGATCTACCCCCAGGCCAGCTTTAGCTTGGCCGCCTACTACAACACCTACAACGACTTTATCGAGGCTTTCCGGGCGGTGGGATCCGAGCCTTCACCCCCCGGCCCGCCAGGGAGCCCGCCACCTCCACCGGTGACTCTCTTTCAGAGCCAGAACGTCAGTCGGGCCCGCATCTATGGTGTAGAAGCCACCGGGCAGTACTTCTTCAGCCCCGATTTGACCGGCTGGAGCCTCAATGGCAGCTTTGCCTGGGCGGTGGGGGATAACCTCACCGAAAACAAACCCCTCCTTTCCATTGAGCCACTGACGGCAGTACTGGGACTGCACTACGACGATCCCAGCCAGATCTGGGGAGCCAGGTTGGTGGCCACGCTGGTGGCGGATCCCCGCGACCCGCAACGGGAGGTAGTGCAACCGAACCCCAACGCTCCACCTCAAATTCCGTTTGTGCCCAAGGGCTACACCGTGGTGGATCTGCTGGGCTACTACAACCTGGACGACAACTGGCAATTGAATTTCGGGGTGTTCAATCTCTTTGATGAAAAGTATTTTCTCTACTCCGAAACCCGCTCTCTCTTTGTCGGCCCTGAAGTGGAACGGCTGGCCCAGCCGGGACGGCATGCTGCGCTCAGTTTTTCCACCCGGTTTTAGGGGCCAAGACCCGAGGCCGTGTTTACTCTGGATCCTGCTCTAACCGATGCTTGCCGAGCCACCTGCCCGCACCCCCAAGGGATCCCTCTCTCTTCTTCGGAAGTCCTGTCCCCAGCTTTTGTGGCGACTGCAGGGGTGGTATTGGCAGCAGGCGGGCATGGCCTGGGAGGCGGGGCTGGCTTGGTTGGCGTTGTGGCTTTGGGCTGGCGCAAGAGAGAGCGGCTGGCTGGAGTGTGCCGAGGAGCTGCTGCAAGAGGCTTGGGTGGCCGGCTATAGCTGGGCTGCCCTCTGGACAGCTTGCCAGGAGGGGGAAGAGCCGCCGGGGACCGTCCTCCACCTGCGAGCCAGGGATCCCCGACCGCTGCGCTGGGAGGGGTTGATTTCCCTCCTCTTGCACCTGATGGCGCTGCTGGGGCTGGCTTGGTGGGGATCCCGGCCTTTATCAGACGCAGAACTCCGGATCCCAGTCACGCTTTTGCTGGAGGATCCCGAGCCACAGTTGCTCGAACCGGATTCAGAATCCATAGAATCTCTCCCACCAGAGCCAACAGCAGAGCCGCCCGGCCCGGCCCCGGAATCGCCCCCTGCAGACGATCTATCCCCACCGGAGCCTGTGCCCCAAGAGATCGAGATGCCAGCCATCCCGGAGGCTGAATCTTTGCTGGCCCTGCAAACTCCGACCCCTACGCCTCCACCGACCCCTACACCCATTCCCACGGCAAAGCCAGAACCCACCCCTACTCCTCCGCTGACCCCATTACCGACAGCCACCCCGCAACCCACTCCTCCGCCACAACAGCCCACCCCAACTCCGGCGGTTACCCCCACCTCTACAGCGACTCCACTCACCTCCGCCCCGGTTACCTCAAGCACCCCTCTGCCCCGCTTTACCCCCTTGATCCAAGGGATCCGTTCCAGCGTAAAGACTGCCGCCGCTCCGCCTTCCCCCGGCAGCGAGAGCAGATTGGGGCCAAGGGATCCTGAAACTGGGACACCTGGCGGTATAGGTGCAGCCCAACCCCATTCCTCTGCCCCAACACCTGCCACCCCCCCCAGTTCCTCCCCACCGACAGTGGCTGCCAACCCCCAGCCGGACGTCCTGGCCCGCCCGATCCCCGGTCGCAATCCTCCGCCCCCCTACCCTCCTCAAGCTCGCCGTCTCGGCCAACAGGGGCAGGTGCTGCTGCGGGCCAAGGTCAATGCCCAGGGGCAGGTGCAGCAGGTGGAGATCGCCTCTTCCAGTGGGTTTCCCGCCCTGGATAGGGCAGCGCAGGAGGCGGTGCAGCGGTGGGAATTCAGCCCGGCCTTGAGAAACAACGTCCCCATCGAGTCTTGGGTGGTGGTGCCCATCCAGTTCACCCTCAATTGATTGCTGTTTGGGAATTGTTTTGGAGATTGTCTATGCTGTCTCGTCTTTCTCGCCGTCAACTGTTCGCCTTTGGTCTGGCCAGCGTGGGGGCCTGGGGAATGGGGCGTTTGGCCCAAGCCCAAGGTCGGATCCCTCAGGAGCTACTCCTGTCAGCAAGACAGAGTCCTTTTCGTCGGGTAGTCAGCCTCACCACCTTGACTGCCGATATCCTCTATCGCTTGGCCCCCGATAGGTTGGTAGGGATCCCTGCCAGTCGTTTGTTGGAGGAGGATCCCCGCTTCCAAGGCTTGACCCGCCTGGGGCTGGGCAACCAACCCAACCTGGAGCAGATTGTGGCCCTACAACCGGACTGGGTGGTGGGGGCCAGTGGCTTTCACGAGGCTCTGGCAGAACGGCTGCAGGAGCTGGGGATCCCCACCTACCTCACCCGCGTGGACAGTTGGGCTGCTTTGGAAGAGACGATTGCCACCCTGGCTGCTGCTTTGGGGGCGGATCCCGATCCCTTGCTGCGGCAGTATGGATCCCTTTTGCCCCAGGAACTGCCCCGCGTTCGACCCAAAACCTTGCTCTTGGTGGGCACCCAGCCGATTCTTTCTCCCAACCGGCAAAGCTGGGCCGGGGATCTGCTGGAACGCTTTGGCGCGGACAATCTCACCGCTACTTTGCAAAGCCAAGGGCCTTTTCGGGGCTACGTCACCCTTTCGGCAGAGCGCATCCTGGAAGCCAACCCAGAAGTTCTGCTGGTGGTCAACCCGGAGGCGGCGGATCCCTTGGCGTTTTTCCGTTCCCGCCCCTTTTGGAATCGGTTGCAAGCCGTCCAAACTGGGAAAGTTTATGGATTTGACTACTACGGCTTGGTCAATCCCGGCACCCTGGAGAAGATCAGGGCAGCCTGCGAGCAGTTGGCTAGGGTTCTTTTGAAGGTGGGATAGAGGGGCAGTAAACGCTGTTTTTCCTAGCAGGGGAAAGGGGATCCCCCTCTCCTATGCATAAACCACAACTTAGCTATGCCGAAATCGCATAGCTCGTTAAGAAGTGTAACGCCAACTACCAAAGTCAATGGTTCGTCATCGCTAGGATAGGCGGCGTTCATCCCACGGCAGCGATCATGGCGAACCAGTTTGAACGCCTTAAAAGCGAGAAGGATGGGCTGGCGGTTAAGGACGAGCTGGAAGCTTTTGCCCAAATGGGCTGGGAGAACATCCCCGAAGACGACCGAGATCACCGCCTCAAGTGGCTGGGGATCTTCTTTCGCAAGCGCACCCCTGGCCAGTTCATGCTGCGGCTGCGCCTGCCCAATGGGATCCTGACCAGCGGCCAAATGCGCAAGTTGGCCGAGATCCTCCGCCCCTACGGCCAAGATGGCGTAGCCGACATCACCACTCGGCAAAACCTGCAACTGCGGGGCATTCCCATTGAGGACATGCCTCAGGTTCTGCGGCAACTCAAGGAGGTGGGCCTGACCAGCATCCAGTCAGGCATGGACAACGTGCGCAACATCACGGGATCCCCTCTGGCCGGTATCGACCCGGATGAGCTGATCGACGTGCGCGGCCTCACTCGCAAAGTGCAGGACATGGTAACCAACAACGGCGAGGGCAACCCTTCCTTCACCAACCTGCCGCGCAAGTTCAACATCGCCATCTGCGGTTGTCGCGACAACTCGGTGCATGCCGAGATCAATGACCTGGCTTTTGTGCCTGCTTTCAAAGAGGGCAAGCTGGGCTTCAACGTCTTGGTGGGAGGCTTTTTTTCGGCCCGCCGCTGTGCCGAGGCCATCGGGCTGGACGTTTGGGTAGATCCCCGCGATGTGGTTCCTCTATGTGAGGCGGTGCTGCTGGTCTATCGGGATCACGGCCTGCGGGCCAACCGGCAAAAGGCGCGGCTGAGGTGGCTCATTGACGAGTGGGGCCTGGAGAAGTTTCGGGTGGCGGTGGAGCAGCAGATTGGCCACCCTCTGCCCAGAGCGGCGGAAAAAGACGAGGTGGTCTGGCACAAGCGGGATCTGCTGGGAGTACACGCCCAAAAGCAACTGGGCCTTAACTTTGTAGGCCTGCACGTGCCTGTCGGGCGGCTCAACGTCCCGGAGATGAGGGAGCTGGCTCGCTTGGCGGAGGTGTACGGCTCCGGAGAGCTGCGGCTAACGGTGGAGCAGAACGTGCTCATCCCCAATGTGCCCGACTCGCGGGTGGGGCCGCTTCTCCAAGAGCCGCTCTTGAAAAAGTTCTCCCCCAACCCGGGACCCTTGCAGCGGGGGTTGGTGTCCTGTACGGGCAACCAGTTTTGCAACTTTGCCCTCATCGAGACCAAAAACCGCGCCGTGGCCCTGATGGAAGAGCTGGAAGCCGAGCTAGAGATTCCTCAAACGGTGCGCATCCACTGGACAGGCTGTCCCAACTCCTGCGGCCAGCCCCAGGTGGCCGATATTGGCCTCATGGGCACCACCGTTCGCAAGGACGGCAAGCCGGTGGAGGCGGTGGACATCTACATGGGAGGAGAAGTGGGCAAAGACGCCAAGCTGGGCGAATGCGTGCGCCAAGGGATCCCTTGCGAAGACCTCAAGCCCGTCTTGGTGGAGCTGCTGATTGAGCACTTCGGGGCCAGGCCGCGTCGTGATCCCTCGGCTGCTCAGACCTCTGCTTCCCCCTTGATGACCTACTAGGCAGTTTGTCGTTCGAAATTTTGGAGGTTGTGATGTCTAAGCTATTCAACACTTCCTCTCCCATCTCCCGTCGCCGGTTTTTGGCTGGGGCAGCTGCCCTTGCGGCTGGAGCAGCTACGGCTGGGATCCCCCGCGCCCAATCCCAATCCTTGGGGCAGGGCTACTGGGTAGCTCAAGCTGATACCCCAGAAACCACGCGAGCCAGGCTGGGATTTATCGCCCTCACCGATGCTGCCCCCCTCATCATTGCCAAAGAGAAGGGGTTTTTTGCCAAGTACGGCATGAAAGACGTGGAGGTGGTCAAGCAGGCCTCTTGGGGCACCACCCGCGACAACTTGGTGCTGGGATCCGCCGCCGGCGGCATCGATGGGGCGCACATTCTCAGTCCCATGCCCTACCTCATCACCACCGGCAAAGTTACCGATGGCAAGCCGGTGCCTATGTACATTTTGGCCCGTCTCAATCTCGACGGTCAATGCATCAGCATTTCCAACCAATATCGGGATCTGAAAATTGGCTTGGATAGTTCCCCCCTCAAAGCTAAGTTTGCCGAGTTGCGAGCAGCCGGCAAAGAGCCCAAATGCGCGATGACCTTCCCCGGCGGTACCCACGACATGTGGATGCGCTATTGGCTGGCGGCAGGCGGGATCGATCCCACCCGCGATGTCTCCCTCATTGTGGTGCCGCCGCCGCAGATGGTGGCCAATATGAAATCCAGAACCATGGAAGCCTTCTGTGTGGGCGAGCCTTGGAATGCCCAGCTGGTGAACCAAAAAGAGGGGTATACTGCCCTCACCACCGGCGAGCTATGGAACAACCACCCGGAAAAGGCCTTTGCCCTGCGGGCCGACTGGGTGGATGCGCACCCGAAAGCCACCCTGGCCCTGTTGAAAGCAATCCTAGAAGCCCAGATCTGGTGCGATCAGATGGAAAACAAAGAAGAAATGTGCCGCATCATTAGCAACCGTCGCTGGTTGGGGGTTCCCGTAGCGGATATCTTGGGCCGCGCCAAAGGCACTTTCGACTACGGCACCGGCAAGGTTGTTGAGAACAGCCCCCATTTGATGAAGTTCTGGCGAAATAGTGCTTCCTACCCCTTCAAGAGCCACGATCTCTGGTTCTTGACCGAAAACATCCGCTGGGGTTACCTACCTGCTGACACCGATACCAAAGCTTTGGTGAATAAGGTCAACCGAGAAGATCTCTGGCGCGAGGCCGCCAAAGCCATTGGCCAGCAGGCTGCTATTCCCCCCAGCACCTCCCGCGGCGTGGAAACCTTCTTCGATGGGGTGAAGTTCGATCCCGAAAATCCTGCCGCCTATCTGGAGAAGTTGGCGATTAAGAAGCTGGCCTAACTTGCTGACTTGCCTGAGTTGGTAACTGCCCAGGAGAGAAGGGATCCGCCAACTTCTACCTAGAGTGTTCAAGTTGAACCCCTTCTCTCTTGGGATCCCTCTAAGCTAACTTCAACCTCACTCCTAGTAGACTATGAGACTTCCCAAATCCGCCCTAAAGTTGAGCTACCACCTCTTGCGGATCTTCCTTTCCCTACTGGCTGGCCTAGGACAATGGCTGCTGAAAACTGGCCCAGGTTTTGCTCTTCAGGCCAACGCCGGCATTGGTTCACCCGCTAGCTCTACCTTTGCTTGGCGGCAACGGGTTCAGGTTTACAAGGTGCTGCGCCGCATTCTGTTGCCCGCCACGGCCATTCTAATCCTGCTCATTCTCTGGCAAGTTGCCTACAGCCGGCCCGGGGCCAACCTGCCCACACCTCTCCAAGTCTGGCAGGACACTTGGGATCCCCTCATTAAAGATCCCTTTTTTGACTATGGTGGCAATGCTAAAGGGCTGTTCTGGCAAATTTGGGCCAGCTTGCGGCGGGTGTTCATTGGGTTTGCCCTGGCCGGCTTGGTGGGGGTCGTGGGCGGCATGATCATTGGGGTTAACCGCTGGCTCTACGAGGCCTTGGATCCCATCTTTCAGGTGCTGCGCACAGTGCCACCTTTAGCCTGGCTGCCCATTTCCTTGGCCGCCTTTCGCGATGCCAATCCTTCCGCCATTTTTGTTATCTTCATCACTGCCCTCTGGCCTATTTTGATCAACACCATCGCTGGCGTGCAGCGGATCCCACAGGATTACCGCAATGTGGCCAGAATTCTGCGTCTGTCTGGCTGGAAGTATTTCTTCAAGATCGTCTTCCCGGCAACCGTGCCCTACATTTTTACTGGCTTGCGCATTGGGGTGGGCCTGTCTTGGCTGGCTATTGTGGCAGCAGAAATGTTAATTGGCGGCGTGGGCATTGGATTCTTCATTTGGGATGCCTGGAATAGCTCCCGCGTTAGCGAGATTATTCTAGCTTTGGTCTATGTTGGCCTAGTTGGACTGTTGTTGGATCGCATCACGGCTTGGATTGGCTCGCTAGTGGTGAGCGAAGATCACTAGGCTAAGTTTTCCTGCTCCCAACAATCCACTGCAAGGGATCCCTTAGGTAGCCTTATGAAGACCCAGCCCTACATCGAAGTTGATCATGTAGACAAAGATTTTCTCCTAGACAATGGAGAGATCTACCCTGCCCTGAGAGACATCCACATAGAGATCCAAAAAGGGGAGTTTGTCTCGCTCATTGGCCACTCCGGCTGTGGCAAATCGACCTTGCTCAATATCCTTGCCGGCTTAGAGAAGCCATCCCGGGGCGGTGTTCTCTTGGAGGGCCGGCAGGTGACGGATCCCGGGCCGGATCGCATGGTGGTGTTTCAGAACTATTCCCTGCTGCCCTGGTTGACGGTGCGGGAAAACATTGCTCTAGCCGTAGACGAGGTGCTGGGATCCCTTCCCAAAGCGGAGCGGAAGCAGATTGTGGAAGAGCACATCCGGCGTGTGGGGCTGCAGGGGGCAGCCGACAAGCGTCCGGCCCATCTGTCGGGGGGGATGAAACAGCGGGTGGCCATTGCCCGGGCTTTGGCCATTCGCCCCAGGGTGCTGCTGTTGGATGAGCCGTTCGGGGCCCTGGACGCCCTTACCCGCGGCAGCCTGCAGGAGCAACTGATGGAGATTGCCCAGGCCGAGCAGCTCACCTGCGTCATGGTGACCCACGATGTGGACGAGGCGCTTTTGCTTTCAGATCGAGTGGTGATGCTCACCAATGGCCCTGAGGCCCGCGTCGGCCAGATCTTGCGAATCCCGTTTCCCCGCCCCCGCCACCGCCTGGAAGTGGTGAATCACCCCGAGTACTACAGCCTGCGGGGCGAGATGATCTACTTTCTCAACCAGCAAAAGCGGGCCCGCCAGAAAACTCTCACCCGCGTGGCCATTGCCAAGGGGGGGCTGGAAAAAGTCAACTTGGCAATTGGCTTTGTGCCCCTCAACGACTGCGCCCCTCTGGTGGTGGCCCAAGAAAAAGGCCTGTTTCAAAAGCACGGTCTGGAACAGGTCACCCTGGTGCGGGAGCCGGGCTGGAAGACCATCTGGGAAGGGATCCGCTCCGGTCGGCTGGATGCGGCCGTGGTGGTGGCCGGGATCCCGTTGGCGTCCACTCTGGGAGTGGGGGGAGTGCCGGTGCCTTTGGTAACCTCGTTAACCCTCTCCCGCGGCGGCAGCGCCATTACCTTTGGGCGTCGACTTCTGTTGCAGGGGGTTTTTAGCCCCTGGGATCTTGGCAACTACCTAAGGCAAACCCCAGAGGCCGTCCCTACCCTGGGGGTGGTTCACCCAGCTTCCCTGCACAACTTCTTGTTGCGGCACTGGCTGGCCAGCGGAGGGGTGGATCCGGATCGCGACGTCACGTTGACAGTGATCCCGCCGCCGCAGATGGTGGCCCACCTCAAGGCCGGCAACATCGATGGCTACTGCGTGGGCGAGCCCTGGAACTCCCGCGCCGTTAGGGAAGGGCTGGGGTTCATCGTCACCACCACTCCCGAAATCTTGCCCAGCCACATCGAGAAAGTCCTAACAGTGCGCCAGGACTGGGCCCAAAGCTACCCCCGCACCCACGTGGCCCTGGTCAAGGCGTTACTGGAGGCCTGCCACTACTGCGATCAGCCGCAGCACCGTTCTGAGATCTTGGAGTGGCTGGCCCAGCCTCAGTATGTGGGCGCGGCCCTGGAGGATCTGCAGCCGGGGTGGAGGGGTGTCCTGCAGCGGGGAATTGCCGATGAATCGCAAGTGATTGTCGGTTTCCATCAGTTTGCCAACGGGCGCAACACCTGTCCGGAAAGATTGGAGCACCTTTGGATCCTGACGCAGATGGCTCGCTGGGGCCTCTGCGCTTTTCCTCGCAATTGGGTTTCTGTCCTCGAGCAAGTGCTAGACGACAAGACCTATGCCCTAGCTGCCAGCGACCTGGGGCTGCCGGATCGGGCCCACGACCGTGGAGCTTTGCTCTTTGGCGATGGATCCCGCTTTGATGGCGAGGATCCCATTGCCTACCTGGAGTCGGTGGCCATAGGGCAGGAGCCGAAGCTGCAGAACTACCGGCTTAGCGAAGTTTAGCTTTTGTTACCTTACTCAACCCGAAAACGCCATGATGACCCGCTCTCGCCTATCTTCCTCGCCCTCGTCTTCAACAATTTCTGCCGCAGGGCTGCCTCTTCTGCGTCTTCAGAATGTGGGCAAGACCTACTGGACTGCGGCAGGGCCTTTTGTTGCCTTGGAAAACATCAATCTGGAAGTATCTGCCGGGGAATTCGTCTGCATTATTGGCCACTCCGGCTGTGGTAAGTCCACCTTGATCAACATGGTGGCCGGGTTTTCTGCTCCAACGTCTGGGTCCATTACCCTCAAGGGCCAGCCCATCACTGCTCCAGGGCCGGACCGGATGATGGTGTTTCAGAACTATTCTCTTTTGCCTTGGCTGACAGCTTTTGAAAATGTTTATCTGGTGGTGGATCAGGTCTATCCTGATAAATCCCCCAGCGAGAAAAGGGAAATCGTTCAAGAACACCTGGAACTCGTGGGTCTGGCCGAAGCAGCCCACAAGCGGCCCAAGCAGCTTTCTGGCGGCATGAAGCAAAGGGTGGCCATTGCGCGCGCTCTGGCCGTTCGCCCCGAAGTGCTGCTACTGGACGAGCCCTTTGGGGCCTTGGATCCCATCACCAAGGAAGAGCTACAGGATGAGCTGCTAGCCATTTGGCGGGATCACCGCTGCACGGTTTTGATGATTACCCATGACATCGACGAGGCTCTTTATCTATCAGACCGGGTGGTGATGATGACCAACGGCCCTGCTGCTCGTATTGGCGAGATCTTGACCATTCCTTTCGAGCGACCGCGCATCCGCTCCCGTATCCTGGAAATGCCTGAGTTTTACGAGCTGCGCCACTCTGCCCTCGACTTTCTCTACCGTCGCTTTGCCCATGTCTTGGATTAAGCCATGACGGCCTCTGGGCACCAACCTCCGTCGCCCCTTCAGCAGCAGGCTAAGCAGCAGGCTTCCCGTCGCCTTTTGAAGGGATCCATCATCGGCGCTGGGCAAGTGGGCATGGCCTGTGCCTACGCGATGGTTATCCAGAACACGCTGGACGAGCTGGTTCTTCACGATATCGACCGCGCCAAGCTGGAAGGGGAAGTGATGGACCTGGTGCATGGGATCCCCTTTGTCGAGCCGACGCGGATCTGGGCAGGGGAGCTGGCCGATTGCGCCGGGTCTGATGTGGTGATTTTAACGGCAGGGGCCAAGCAGCGGCCTGGGGAAACCCGCTTGGATTTGGTCCACCGCAACGTCGAGATCTTCAAAAGCCTGATCCCGGCCCTGATGGAGCATTGTCCAGAGGCCATCTTCCTCGTGGTGAGCAACCCCGTTGATGTCATGACCTATGTCTCTTTGAAGTTGTCGGGGCTGCCGCCAGGGCAGGTGATGGGGTCGGGAACGGTCTTGGATACGGCCCGCTTTCGCTACCTTTTGGCCCAGCGGCTGGGGGTGGATCCGCGCAGCCTGCACGCCTACATCATCGGCGAGCATGGGGATAGCGAGGTGGCCGTCTGGAGCAAGGTCAATATCGCCGGCACGCCAATTGGCCAGCTTTCGCCGGCCTGGGATCCCGCCCACTTGGGGGATATTTTCGAGCAGGTGCGCAACGCCGCCTACGAGATCATCCGCCGCAAAGGGGCCACGAGCTATGCCATTGGCCTAGGGGTGGCGCAGATTGTCCAGGCGCTGGTGCGGGATCAGCGGCGGGTTTTAACCGTGAGCAGCCTCACCCAGGGGGAGTACGGCCTGCCGGAGGTCTGCCTTAGCTTGCCCAGGGTCGTTGGACGGCAAGGGGTGGAGCGCACGCTAGTCATGGCCCTTACCGAGAGCGAGCAGCAGCAATTGCACCGCTCGGCCCAGATCTTGCGGCAGGTCATTGACAGTATCCAGTGGTAGCTTAGATTTCCCCTGGCGGAGGGTTCCCTCTGCAAGAGCCGAAGCTGGCGCTTATGGCAACAGAAGTGCAACGGCCCAGTCCTAGGAGTCCTAGAAGCCAACCCAAGGAGGGCTCTTCTTCTCCCCCCTGGGCTGACCTCCCGCTGCAAAAGGGGCTTGGCCAACGGCTGCGGCAACACGTCAACCCCCTGCAGGCTCAGTACCAACAGCCTGCTTCCCCACCCCACTGGGAACGGGTGTATCGGCGGCTGGGACAGCCCTTTCACTTGGATATCGGCAGCGGGAGTGGGCGCTTTCTGCTGCGCCTGGCCCAGGAACAGCCCGACTGGAACTTTTTGGGCGTGGAGATTCGGCAGCCGCTGGTGGAGCGGGCCAATGCCTGGCGGGACGAGCTGGGGCTGGACAATGTCTATTTCCTGTTTGCCAACATCAACGTCTCCCTAAGGCATCTGTTTGCTCCCGGGGATCTTAGCCGCGTCACCATTCAATTTCCGGATCCCTGGTTTAAAAAGCGCCATCACAAGCGGCGGATCGTCCAGCCCCAACTGGTGGCGGATCTGGCGCTGCTGCTGCAACCGGGCAGCCCTGTTTTCTTGCAGTCGGACGTGCAGGAAGTTGCCGAGGAGATGGTCGCTCGTTTCCTGGAGCATCCGCAGTTTTGGAATCCCTACCAGGGTCCCCTCGATGACAACCCCTTTGGCATTCCTACTGAGCGGGAGTGGCAGTGTCTGCAGTTGGGGCTGCCCATCTACCGTTATTGGCTGGAGCGACGCTGACTCCTTCAGTCGGCTGAGGCCAAGAGAAGCTAGGATATAAGCCGCTGGAGTTGCCGCTGTTGCTGCCATGTCTCCCTCTGAAGCCACGGCTTTTGTCGATCCCTTTTTCGGTTGGCTTTCTGTTCGCCGGGGGCTCCTCAACCTGCTCAGCTTGCTGGCTTTTGTCATTGTTGGGCTTGCGTTGGCCAGCAGTTGGTTCCAGCCGCCGCTGCAAACGAAGCTGGACCTGTTGCAAGTTGATCTTGCCCTGCAGGCTGCCCGCACCCTTGACGATCCTCGCTATCAGGATCTGGCCCGAGCTCTGCTGGATCAGGAGGTGTTCAAGGTAGCTAGCAGTCGCTACCAGCAGGTGGCCGACAACTACGCCGAGCGCCTACAGCGCCTGAAACGGGTGGCAGGGCTGGAGACGAGGGGCGAAGGGTCCACAGGGGATCCCGCTCTCCTGGCTTCTGTCCAGGAGCTGCAGGCAGAGCTGGACGGGCTACGGCTGCGCCTGGGCTTGCTCTACGCTTACCAGGAGGATCTGGAGGCGGCCCACCGGCAGTGGCAGCAGGTGGTTGATCCCAGCCGTCCCTTCGAGTTGGAATCCCCGCAAAAGGAGGCGGCCCAGGTCTTGCAGGGGCTATGGGGGACGCCGCGGCGCATCCTGCCAGAGGCCGAGGTACATCTCCACAACCACCTGGACGGCTGGTTTGAGGCGGTGGCCCTGCAGCAGCTCTACCGGCTACAACAGCGCGGCGACAGCCTCAATGCCCTTAACCAGCAGCAGGAAAAATTGGCTCTGGCAGCTTTGTTCCGGCTGGCGGTGGTGGGCGGGATCCCCCTGCTGGGGGCGCTGCTGGGGCTGATCCTCCTAGTGGGCTGGCTGGGCTGGAGCTTCTGGCGCCAACGTTCTCTCGTGGGTCCTCCCTGGGAGGTGCCTTGGCCAGGGATCGGGGCGCAGGCAGTGCTGACGGGATGGTTCCTGGGGTTTCTTCTTCTCAACGCCTTGGTGCCTCGACTCTACACCACCCTCCTTGGCCTGGAAGCCCAGCAGCTTAGCCCTTGGCACCAAGGAGCGATCCTGTTTCTCACCTACAACTCTGGGGCTTTGCTGGGGGCAGGGCTATTGTCCTGGCTCCTACGTGCCTACCCAGGCTGGCAAAAAGTGCTGCAGGTGCGCCTAGGGGGTCCTTGGCTGCTCTGGGGCCTGTGCGGCTACGGGGCGGCCCTACCGCTGGTGGTGCTGGCGGCGGCGCTGTCGCAGCTACTGCTGCCGCAGGCGGGGGGCGGCAACCCCATTTTGCCGCTGCTTTTGGAGAGCCACGGCTGGGGGGCGCGGTTGCTATTTCTAGCTGTGGTCTCTGTCTGTGCCCCCGTTTTTGAGGAGGTGCTGTTTCGGGGTTTTTGGCTGCCGACGCTGAGCCGTTACCTGCCGATGGGGGCTGCCATTGCTCTAAGCGCCTTCACCTTTGCCGTTGCTCACCTCAACCTTGCCGATTTGCTGCCCTTGACCATGCTGGGGGTAGTGCTGGGAGTGGTGTACAGCCACAGCCGCAACCTGCTAGCCCCCATCCTGCTCCACAGCCTCTGGAACACGGGATCCCTGGTCACGCTGCTGGTGCTGGCAGGCGCTTCCTGAAGGGAGCTGAGCCTACGTTTTCTTGCCGAAGATGCCGAAGAGGCGGCTCCAGAAGCCACCGCTTTCTCCCTTGCGGGAGGGCGGCACCACTTTTTGGGGCTGGGAGGTCTGACGGCTAGCCGAGGAAACGGGAACCGGCTGCTGGGTGGTGACCTGCTGCAGCCAGCGGCGCACTTCGGCCATCAACTCGGCGTTGTTGGGTTCTAGGCGACTGGCCTGCAGAAAGTCAGCCTTGGCCATACCGGCGTTGCCCTGCTTCAGGTGGGCAATACCCCGGTGCAGATAGTAGCGGGCCACGTTGGGCTGGGCGCTGATGGCAAAGTTTAAGTACTGGATGGCAGCCCGGTACTGCTTGCGCTCAATCATGTCCAGCGCCTGCAGGAAGCGGGTCTCGGCAGGACTGGGTTGGGGAGGTGGAGGCGGGGCGGCAGGAGAAGGGGGCGGCGGAACTGGGGGGCTGGTCGGGATCCCGCCCAGGGGGGTGGTTTTAGGGGCAGGAGCTGGGCTTGCCTTGTAGCCAGCCTTGAGCAACAGATAGGCCAGGTTGAGCTCGCTCAGTTGCTCGGTTTTCTCCAGCAGGGTGGCCAGGGAGCTGTATTGCTCTTTGGCCAGCTTTTCCACCCGCTGGACATACTCTTCCTCCCAGTTGGGAGACTCGGCCAAACCTTTGACTGCCTCTCCCGTAGGCCAGAGATCTGCAGGCGGCGACTCCAGTAGCCGTTGGATGCGCAGCTTGAGCAGAGCCTCGTATTCCGACCGCTCCCGCTCTTTGGTCAGCACCTCGTTGGCCGGGTTGACCAGCTTGGCAAAGAGGACATTGGCCCGCTCTGCCCCTTCCGGATCCCCGACAAAGCGATCCGGGTGCAGGGCCCTGGCCGCCTGCAGGTAGCCGCGCCGAATCCTCTTGGGGTCGGCGGTGAGGGGCACGCCCAGGATGGCAAAGTGGTCGGTCTCGTAACGGGCTAGCCCCCGGTCAATGCGGGGGACATCAGCGTTGGCTCCCATAGTTGCCACCTCTCCAAGATTTGCTGCAGAGTTCCATTTTCGGCCAGGGTTGCGATCGCCGCATCCACCGCTTCCTTCAAGGAAGGGTGCTGCGAGGATACCACTCCCACCAAAGGTATGGGGAAGAGAGGCGGCCCCACTAGGCGCAGCCGGGATCCCGCCTGACGCAGGCCCAGGACAGCCACGGGCTGATCGACGAGCACTGCATCCAACTGGCCGGCCTGGAGCTGGGCAAACAGGCGCTCGGGGTTGCTGGTGGCAAAGAGCCGGATGGGGTTGCCCCGCCTCTCGTTGTAGGCTTCCAACAGCGCTGCTCCCGTACTATTGACTACAATGCCCACCTTGCGGCCAAAGAGCTGGGCCAGAGACTGGATAGGGGGCTCCCCTTGCCCAGGATCCCGCACCACCAAGCGCTGGGGGCTGAGGTAGTAGGGTCGGGTGGCGAGAAACTGCTGCGAATCCAGGCCCAGGCCTTCCCGCGCTCCCCAAATGAGATCCACCTCATCCGCCTGCAAGGCCGTCAACTGCTGGCTCCAGGGGATGTAGACAGGTTCAAGCCGCACCTCTAGCGTCTGGGCAATGGCCTCGAGGATCTCCCACTCAAAGCCGGCGTAGGTTTTTCGCCCCAGGTCGGTGTAGAGGTAGGCAGGGCCCAAGCTGGGATCCAGGCCAACCCGCAGACGGCCCCGCGCCCGAATTTGGGCCCAACGGGAGTCGGAACCCACGAGGGCGGCTGAGGCTGGCTTTTGGGCAGGCTGAGGGTAGGCGGGGATCCCCAAGAGAAGCACCAGGCCAAACCCTGCCGCCCAACAACAACGCCGGAGTCTTTTCCCGACTAAGTTGCCTCCCTTGCTTTGCAAAAGCGCCATGACTTGCTGGCCTTTACGTAGACTTTGACTTTAGCTGCTGCGCTCTCCGAGCTGGCGATTCCGCCGCAGCGGGAAGGAAACCGGCAGGGGGCTGACCTGGGCCAGTTCTTCTTGGAGAGCAGCATGGAGCCAGCCGTTGCTGGCCAGCAGGCGGCCACTGTACACATCTACCGGGCTGCCGTCGTAGGCGGTAACCTTGCCGCCGGCCTCTCGCACCAAGACAATCCCAGCGGCAATGTCCCAAGGGGAGAGACCCCGCTCCCAATAGCCGTCCAACTGGCCAGTGGCCACGTAGGCCAGGTCAAGGGCAGCCGATCCCCCTCGCCGCACTCCCTGGGTGAGGTGGGTGAAGTGGCAGAACTCAGCGTAGTTGTTGTCCGGAGTTTCCCGGCGGTCGTAGGCAAAGCCAGTAACCAGGAGACTGCGGGAGAGTTCGGTAGTAGAGGAGACGCGGATGGGTTTGCGGTTGCGGGTGGCTCCCATCCCTTGTACGGCGCGAAAGAGATCCCCCCGAAAGATGTCGCAGACCACCCCTAGCACCGGCTCCCGCCCCTCCAGCAGGCCAATAGAGACGGCAGCAAAGGGGTAGCCGTGGGCAAAGTTGGTGGTGCCATCTAAGGGATCGATCGCCCAGGTGTAGGTGCCTTCTGGGGATCCCTGCTGGCCCGATTCCTCCGTCAAGATCCCATCTTCGGGGAAGTGGCGCCTCAGGATCTTCAAGATGAGCTCCTCGGAAGCGCGGTCTGCTGCTGTCACCAAGTCCCCTGGACGTTTCTCCTCAATAGCCAGAGCTTTGTCCACGTACTCCCGCAACAGTGCTGCCGCCTCCAGAGCCGCTTCTGTAGCCACATCCAACCGACGCAACAGAGCTTCCGTCACATCCGCACCTTAGGCTTATAAAGAGGGTTATAAAGTAAGCTATAGACCTGCTACCCAGAATAGCCTGTCTGCTAGCAAGGCTTGCCGCTCCAAGCGGGCCCAGACAGCCAGAGAAAAGCTCTGCCTGATGCAAAATTTGGAGGAGGTGGGAACCTGCAAGTTGCGGGTTTTGTGAGTTGCCTGGAAAGCCTAGGTTGAATGGGGTGTGCTTGAAGGTGGGAGAGGGAAAGCCGTTGCCATCTAACCTCAACGACTTTTTTACTGCGACTACAGCAGTGGGCGGAGCACAGCTGTCCGCTAGCCAGGAGTTGGAACTGGCAGAAGAGCTGTTCGAGCCAGTTCCCGAGCAACCTCTGTCCTATCCGGAGTTCACCCTTTGCCTCTGTCATCCTGTGCGGCCCTGCAGCTACATCCTGCGGGGGGATATCTACACCATTGGCCGGGACCCTTCCAACACCATCCAGATTGTCAACCAGTTTGTCTCGCGCCGCCATGCTTACCTGGTGCGGGTGCCTACCCGGTCTAGCCGCACAGGGTTTACCTACTGTCTCATCGACGGCGACCGCCAAGGGCACTCCAGCACCAACGGCGTATTCGTCAACGGCAGCCGCGTGGCTACCCACTACCTGAGAAGTGGGGATGTCATTTACTTTGGGCCGGAGATCCGGGCCTACTTCTTCGAAGTGGTCCCCATCCCCCAGCTGCCCAGCCCTTCTGAGGTCGACTCTGGCCCTCTGGCAAATAGCTGCAGCTTCCCCGCGACCTAGGCGACCAAGGAACCGTTGACAGATTCAAGGCCACATCGCTATATTGAGCTAGCTAGGCAAGGTAAATTGGGGCATCGCCAAGTGGTAAGGCAGCGGGTTTTGGTCCCGCCATTCGGTGGTTCGAATCCATCTGCCCCAGCTCGAGTGAGTTTGCGTGGGAGAGGAAGCTGCTTCCCTCCCTTTTCTTCTGCCCCTTTGGAGGGAGGGTCTGCCCGTCGAAAAGCTCAGGGGATCCGCAATGGCCCAGCTGTGCCGCTCCTTGATGGTGGTGGGGACTGCTTCCCATGTGGGCAAGACCCTTGTGGTGGCTGCCCTCTGTCGCCTCCTGAAGAAGGCGGGGAAGAGGGTTTCCCCCTTCAAGGCCCAGAACATGTCGCTGAATGCCTATGTCACTGCCGAGGGCCACGAGATTGCCTACGCGCAGGCCCTGCAGGCCTGGGCCGCCGGGATCCCGCCCGCCGTGGAGATGAACCCGATTTTGCTCAAGCCCCAGGGCAACCTAACTTCCCAGGTGGTCCTCAACGGCGTGGCGGTGGACACCTGTTGTGCCAGTGAGTATTACGAGCGCTGGTTTGCGCCTGCCTGGGAGGCAGTGAAAACAGCTCTGGCTCGCCTGCAGCAGCAGTACGAGTGGATTGTCTGCGAGGGGGCGGGCAGTCCGGCAGAGGTCAACCTCAAGCAGCGGGATCTGGCCAACATGCGGGTGGCTTTGCATTTGGGATCCCCCACCTGGCTGGTGGCAGATATTGACCGAGGGGGGGCGCTAGCCCATGTGGTGGGCACCCTGCAGTTGCTGGAGCCAGAGGAACGGGCCCTGATCCGCGGCATTGTCATCAACAAGTTTCGCGGCGCGCGGGAGCTGCTGCAGCCTGGCCTCGATTGGCTGGAGAACTACACCGGGATCCCCGTGGTTGGAGTTCTGCCCTGGCTGGACTGGACGCTGCCGCAGGAAGATTCGCTGGGCCTGGAGGCCGGCCCCCACCTCTGGGAAGTTCGCCGTCCCCGGCGGGGAGACCGGCTGGAGATTGCCGTGGTTCGCCTGCCCCAGGTGGCCAATTTCTCCGACTTCGACCCCTTGCTAGCAGAGCCCAGCGTCCATCTGCGCTGGGTTGTCCCTGGCCAGAGCCTGGGATCCCCCGATGTGGTCATCCTGCCCGGCAGCAAAACCACCCTCAAGGATCTGCTGGTGCTGCGCCAGAGTGGCCTAGCCGACCAACTGCGCCACTATTCCGGCCACATTGTTGGCATCTGCGGCGGGCTGCAGATGTTGGGACAAACCATCGCCGATCCCGAAGGCCGAGAGGGAGTTGCCGGCACCTACCCCGGGTTGGGCCTCTTGCCGCTGACCACTGTCTTGCAGCCCACCAAGGTCACCCAGCAGGTGCAAACACAAAGCCGCTGGCCTGCCACCACCCCCGTCCAGGGGTATGAGATCCACCAAGGATCTACCCAGGCCAATTCCTCAGGCTGCCTGCCGATCTTTGAGCAAGAAGGCTTGGGTTGGCGGGATCCCACAGGCCGGGTCTGGGGCAGCTATCTACACGGCCTCTTCGACAACCACCGCTGGCGGCGGCAATGGCTAAACTGGCTGCGCCGACAAAAAGGCTGGGATCCCTTGCCAGAGCTGGAGGGCCACTACGCCCAGCAGCGGGAAGAACTGCTGGATCGCCTGGCAGAAGCTTGGCGGCCTCATCTCGAGTGGCAGCAGCTTTTGGAATAGGGCGGGGCAATAGCCGAGGTCTGCGAGAATGGCTGTATTCTAGACAGGGATTTCCTTCCCCCTGGCCTATGCGGCTTCTGGTTACAGGCGGCGCAGGCTATATCGGCAGCCACACCTGTAAAGCCCTGGCGGCCCATGGCCACCTGCCGATTGCCTACGACAACCTGGTTTACGGCCACCCCTGGGCTGTTCGCTGGGGGCCCTTGGAAATTGGCGACATTGCCGACCGCCATCGGCTAGATCAAGTCATCCGGCAGTACCGCCCCGAAGGGGTAATTCACTTTGCCGCCTATGCCTACGTGGGCGAGTCGGTCAAGGATCCGGGCAAATACTACCGCAACAACGTGGCCGGATCCCTGACCTTGTTGGAGGCGATGCGGGATCACGGGATCCCCTACCTGGTGTTCTCCAGCACCTGTGCCACCTACGGCGTGCCGGAGCAGATCCCCATCCCGGAAACCCACCCTCAGCGCCCCATCAACCCCTACGGCCAGAGCAAACTCATGGTGGAGCAGATGCTGCGGGACTTCCAGCTTGCCTACGGGATCCAATCCGTTAGCCTGCGCTACTTCAATGCCGCTGGCGCCGATCCTGACGGCGAAATCGGCGAGGCCCATGACCCAGAAACCCACCTCATCCCCCTAGCCCTAGAAGTTGCCGCTGGCCAGCGCTCTCACCTAACCATCTTTGGGGATGACTACGATACCCCTGACGGTACCTGTATCCGCGACTTCATCCATGTTGCCGACCTGGCGCAAGCCCATGTCTTGGCCCTAGAGGCGCTGGCGGCTGGCAAGCCTCTGCAACCTGCTTACAACTTGGGCAATGGCCAAGGTTTTTCTGTCCGGGAGGTGATTGCCACAGCCGAGGCCGTGACCGGCAAGCAGATCCCTGTGCAAGTGGGGGCGCGCCGACCCGGGGATCCGCCGCGGTTGGTGGGCGACGCCACGGCCATTAGCCGTGACCTCAACTGGCGGCCTCGCTATACCAACTTGGCTGAGATCCTTCAAACTGCCTGGTGCTGGCAGCAGAAGCGGCCCTATTTTCAAAGACCACGTTGCTAGCGCTCCGTGCTACTCACTTCTGGCGGGGGGCAAAGGCGCTGAGGGTGTCCAGGTCGGTTTTGCCTTCTAGGATCAAGTCTCGCAGGATGGCGGCGCTAATGGGAGCCAGCAAGACCCCATTGCGATAGTGGCCAGTGGCAACGAGCAGATTGGCATAGCCAGGAGCCGGCCCTAGGATAGGAGCGCGCTGCCCTAGCGGTCGCGGCCGCTGGCCGGCCCAGTGCTCCAATAGCCTTGCTTCCGCCAAAGCTGGGCAAAGCCGGATGGCGCGGGTCAGCAGATCCTGAAGAGCCAGCAGGGTTGGCCCGGCGTGGGGGGGCTGAAATTCCACCGTTGCCCCCACCCACAGGGATCCATCCCCTAAAGGAACCAAGTTGAGATCCCCGTCAGCCACCACTGGTCCCCACGGGATCCCAGCAGCTTGAATCCGCAGAGCCTGGCCCTTAACAGCTTGCAGCGGCATCTGCAAGCCCAGCTCTTTGGCCAGAGCAGAGCTGCCCAGCCCAGCCGCGAGAACAACGTACCCCGCCGCCAAGGTGAGGGATGGGGTGTGAACCACCTCTACGCGAAAGGGGGGATCTGGGCTGCGCTGAAAGCTGTAAACCGGTTGGTGGAAGAAAAAGCGGGCTCCTCGGCGCTGAGCTGCCTCCAAAAGGGCCTGCGTGAAGAGCTTGGGGTGGATCTGGCGATCGTGGGGAGAGTAGATAGCCCCCGCCAGGTCGCTACGCAGGCCAGGCTGCAGGGATCTCACCTCCGCCGGACTCAGCCACTGGAGGTCATAGCCCGCCTGTTGACGAGCTGCCAGGGTCTCTTGCCAGGCTGCTACCTCCTCCTCCTGGAGGAGCCGGAGGATGCCGCGCCGATTGACGGGCAAGGTGCGACCCAAGTCTGCTTCCAGCCGAGCAATCAGGGGATCAAACTGCTCCAGGCTTTTTAGGCGCAACTCCACCACCTCCCCGCTGGGTTGGCGGCTGCAGACTCCCATCAACACCCCCAGCGACGCGCCGGTAGCCCCTGAGGCCGGCTCCCCAGCATCTATCCCAATGACTGATAGCCCTGCTGCCGCTAGCTCATAGGCGATGGCACAACCCACCACCCCGCAGCCAATGACCAACACGTCACAGTTCACGACTCCTCCTCGATCCTGCCGGGCGCGGTGATCTTGAACTGCTGGCTCCCGACTTCGCCTATGAACCGCTCCCCAATTGTGCTGGAGGTTTTTCTCAGTCTAGATGCCAGCGCTCGCCGTTTGTTCCCTCCGCTACTCCTCTACACTCAAAGAGGGAGCTGTTGAACTCTAGAGAATCTCGCGCTCTGCGATGGGCTATCGCCACCGGGATTGGTTGGCCTACTGGCTGCTCAAGTGGCTAGTAGTCAACCCGCTGTTTCGGGGACTGTATTTTGGCCGCACCTATGGGCAGGAAAACGTGCCTCGCCAGGGATCCCTCATTATCGTCAGCAACCATGCTAGCCACCTGGATCCGCCCTTGCTGGCCAACGCAGTGCGCCGCCCTGTAGCCTTCATGGCCAAAGAAGAGCTGTTCCGAGTGCCCGTGCTCAAGCAGGTGATCCGGTTCTACGGCGCCTATCCAGTAAAAAGAGGTGGGGCAGATCGCAGCGCCCTGCAGGCCACAGAAGCAGCTCTGGCCAAGGGATGGGCAGTAGGGATCTTCCTCAACGGCACCCGTACCCCCGATGGCCGCATTCCCCAGCCTCACCTGGGGGCAGCCTTGGTGGCAGCGCGCACCCAGACACCCCTGCTTCCTGTCGCCCTCTGGGGCACCGAGAAGGTGCTGCCCAAGGGATCCCGCTGGCCGCGTTTGTTTTGCCCCATCACCGTGCGCATCGGCAAGCTGATCCCCCCGCCAGTTTCTAGCGAGAAAGCTGAGCTGCAGCGGGTAACGGCAGCCTGTGTGGAGGCCATTCACCTCCTCCTGGATCAGGGGCGCTGAGGGGCAATCAGAGTAGCCTGGGCAACGAGGTACTCAGCTACTGGCTTCCCGCCCAGGATGTGCTCTTGCAGTACCCGCTCTATCCCTGTCGGCGTGGCCGAGTGGTACCAAAACCCACCGGGGTACACCAGCAGCACGGGCCCGGGAACGCCATAGTTGCATGCCCGTAGGCAATTGGCCTTGGTGCGGTTGACGCGCAGAGAGCCAACGCCCGCCAGCTCTAGGTTCAACTGCTGAATCCGCAGCTTCAGGTATTCCCAGGCCTCCAGCCCCACCGCCCTTTCACAGCACTTGGGCTTGGTCTGGTCGGCGCAGAGAAATAGATGCCAATGGTAGGAGGGAATCGAAGCCGGCTGAGGCTCTGGAGAGACAGGGGAAAGCTGGGTCATGGGGGATTCTTACCACTGCGTCGCTAGATAATTAGGCGATGCCCTAGCCTGGAGGAAAGTACCTCTTGCCTACTTGGCAATGCTAGTCAACGCTCCCCAGCAGCGGTTGTTTCTAGCCCTTCTTCCTCCAGCAGACCTGCAGGAGCAGGTGACGGCAATCAAACAACAGTTTGCCGAGCAATTTGCCAGCCGAGCAGCCCTGCGCTCACCCCCTCACATCACCCTCGTGCCTCCTTTTGAGTGGCCCACCGCTGAGCTGGCAGCCCTGACGGGGTCCCTGGAAGAATTTGCCAAAGAGCAGGCCCCAGTTGCCGTTGAGCTGCATGGCTTTGGCGCTTTTGCGCCGCGGGTTATCTATATTCACGTTGAGCCCTCCTCAGAGCTGCAGCAGTTGCAGACTAGGGCCCAGCAGCACATGAGCCTTCTTCTCAGGCAGCAGGCCACAACACCTCCCCCTCGTCCTTTTGTGCCTCACATAACGGTAGCCTTTCGAGATCTCCGGCCAGACCAGTTCCGCGCTGCCTGGCCACTCTTCCAGAATCGTCCCTTCCAGGGATCCTTCCTCGCCTCTGCCCTCACTCTCCTCGTCCACGACGGCAAGCGCTGGCAAGTTTTTGCCGAATTTCCCCTTTCTGCCGCTAAGGGATGAGGACTGGCCAACTACTCTACCCAGCGAGCAGCCATGTATTCAGCCAGATCCAGCACTCGCTGCGAGTAGCCCCACTCGTTGTCGTACCAGGCCATGACCTTAACCAGATCCCCGTCCAGGACGCTGGTCAGCTCTGCATCCACAATGGCGGAGCAACTGTGGCCCTGGTAGTCGATAGAAACCAAGGGAACGTCTGAGTAGGCGATGATCCCTTTCATGGTCGTTTCCGAGGCTTCCTTCAGGGCGGCGTTGACCTCCTCGGCAATTACTTGGCGCTCTGTTTGCACCACCAAATCCACCAAAGAGACATTGGGCGTGGGAACCCGTACCGCCACCCCGTTGAGCTTGCCTTTCAATTCAGGAATCACCAGCGCCACCGCCTTGGCTGCCCCCGTCGTAGTTGGCACCATGCTCAGCGCTGCTGCCCGCGCCCGCCGCAAATCGCGGTGGCCTCCATCCAGAATGCGCTGGTCGCCCGTGTAGCTGTGGGTGGTGGTCATGGTAGCGCGCCGCACACCGAACTTGTCCAGCAGCACTTTGAGAATCGGGGCAAGGCAGTTGGTGGTGCAGCTAGCGTTGCTGACAATGTTGTGCCGCACCGGGTCGTAGGTGTGCTGGTTAACACCATAGACAAAGGTGGGGATGTCACTTCCCTTAGCTGGGGCAGTGATCACCACCTTTTTGGCTCCCGCCTCCAGGTGCTTGGAGGCCCCCTGGTAGTCCAAGAAAACGCCGGTGGCCTCGATTACAAGATCCACCTTCCACTCTTTCCAGGGGAGGTTGCTGGGGTTGCGCTCGGAAACGGCATGGATGTGCTTGCCGTTAATTAGCAAACCACCCTCGCTAGCCTCCACTTCCACTCCTTGTAGGGTTCCAAGGATGGAGTCGTACTTGAGCAAATGGGCAGCCGTGCGAGCGTCTGAAGTGTCGTTGATGGCAACAATATCGACATTGGACTGCGGACGACTTAGCCAACAGCGCAAAAAGTTGCGACCAATACGACCAAATCCGTTAATGGCTACCCTAACCACTGCCTTGACCTCGCTGCTTCCAATTGTTCGGGGGCTGCTTAGCCCATGATACCGCAAGCCCTGAACATTCTGAATCTGAAGATGAAGTTCAGGCTCTGGCGAGCTTGGCGCTCCTCAATTGCGTGGGTAGGGGGCAGACTGCCGGCTGCTACGGCAAGCAGACCCCTTACCTGTAGCTAGGCTCAAAGACTGCAACGGCTCCGAGGTACCTAGCTTTTGGTTGCATCAGCGGGATAGATTCCTTCTTGGGGCAAGCTGTCTTGGGGGCATGGCAAAGAGTTTTGAGGATCCCTTGCTTCCCCATTGGTAGCTGCTTCGGCTTCCGCCAGGGCTTGCAAAGCCAGCAAGATCTCCTCTTCTCGGCGGGTATAGGTCTCCTCGTCGATCTCCCCTAGATCAAGCTGGATCTGCAAAGCTGTAAGCTCTTTCTGGAGGTTTTCCCTGCTGTCAAGTTGCGCCTCGGCCCGCTCGCGAATCTGCTCTGCTAGCCATAGCAAGCCCTGCGCTGGCCACGTCAACAACTGCCAAACCATCCTTGCTTTCCTGGTAAGGACAGGTCGATTCTACTCAACGCAGATCCTGCCTGCACGCAAGGCCAGCTAGCCAGAGCCAAGCAAAGGCAGCTCCTCTGGATGCGGCTGGGCTAGCTGTTCCGAGAGCATCAGCTCTCGCTCAGAGGGCACGCACAGAGGGATCCCTGCCGGTGGACTCTACTGCGAGTTGCCTCTGTTCCAGCACCTCCAGCGGGGGGTGTTGTGTGCTGCCTGGCTGCTAGCATGAAAATATGGTCATATAAGCAAACACAGGTCAGCAAGATGAAGCAACACTGGGAGAACGTCTACAAGACCAAGCGAGCCGAGTCTCTCAGTTGGTTTCAGCCACGCGCTGAGCGGTCGCTGCGTCTTATTCGGGAGACGGGGTTGGGCTTCTCAGCCTCGATTATTGACGTTGGCGGAGGAGCGTCCAGGTTGGTAGATGAACTGCTGGAGGCGGGCTACCGCAAGCTAACAGTTCTCGATATCTCTGCGGCAGCTCTGGCAGTGGCAAAGGCCCGTTTGGGGAAACACAGTCAACTGGGTAGAGGGCGACATTACCCAGCTAACTCTGCCGGCCAACGCCTACGACATTTGGCATGACCGGGCAACGTTTCACTTTCTTACGAATCCTCAAGATCGGCGAGCATACGTGGCCAATGTCCTGAGAGCAGTAAAGCCAGGAGGGTTTGCTATCATAGCTGCCTTCGGTGAAGACAGGCCTACGCAATGCACTGGCCTGCCTGTTGTGCGCTACTCGCCCGATCTCTTGCAGGCAGAGTTCGGTAGCGCTTTCAACCTCCTAAAGTATGAGCAAGAAGAACACCGCACCCCCGCTGGCGCTGTGCAAAAGTTTGTGTACTGCTGTTTCCAGAAAAAGCCAACTGCTCTTGAAGCTGAGCTCTCTCCGGAGGGTGACCGCCAGCAACAAAAGTCTCTGGTTGTGGTTTTCTAGGGCTAGAGGCTAGCTGCAGTTAACCACCTAGCGCAGGCGACTGCAGCGAGCTTTCCAGTCCAGCTTCTGATCCAGAAGGAGCTCCAGGTGAGGTAGATAGGCTTTGTAGCTGTGCTCTACAGAGCCAATTAAGTGAGTGGCATTAAGGTTCTCGATTCTGGGGTGAAACTCTTTAATTGGCTTGATCCCGCAGGGGCTGCGGTTGAGGGATGGGACTTTGAAGACGTAGGCCAAAACCAGATCGTCTTCGTTGTAGATATTCACCAGTTTTCCCGTGATATTTTCTACATGCAGGCTCCACTGCTTATCGGCTTGCCTTCTGACAGCACCGCTGAGCAGAATGATATCTTTAAGGCGCGGATCTACAGTCTTAGGCCAACCTCGCATAATGTAGTAGGCTACCCTAGCTCCCAAGGAAAACCCCATCAGCGTAATCTGTCTTTCCGGCAAAGAGGAGAGCAGAGGATAGCCATAGTCAAGCCCCACTTTTTTGGCTTTAGCTTTGTGGGCTTCCCAATGGGCAAGTAGTCCTACGCCAAGCTTGAGGGTAGATAAGGCCAAGCTCATCGGATTGGAAGCATCCCACCAGAGGTAGTATAGGGATCCCTTCCACCCAGCCCGTCGGAGTGTTTCCCACAATAGTCTTTTTTTCCAAGGTTGGGTTTCGCCTTCGCTGAGAAAACCGTTGATAAAAACCAGGGCCTCGTCCCAGCCTAGGGAGGGCTCGATAGGGATCAGCTCAGGCTTGTGGTGGACAGCTTCTTCGACAAGATAGTTCCAGGTTCCGTCAGCAAGAGTTCCCGTAAGATGGAGAGCAGTTGTGCCAGCTCCAGCAAGAACTTCTTTTGCTCCTCGAGCGACCTCAGTACCTAGGTCGAAAGCAGCTTGGGCAACTCAACTGCTTGAGTCGCCTGACCGACGACCTTAGCAGTGCCAAGGACAGCACCTGCAGATTTTCCCACAACCTCGGCAGCAATCTCCGCAGCCGCCTTTGGGGCTCCCCAAAGGATTTTCCCAACGATCTCCATGATTGCTTTCTCCTTGAAAGCAGAGACCAGCAGAGATTGCCCACCTAGAATACTTTCTTCGAGGCGATAGTCTTTAGTATGGGAATCACATAAGGCTTGTAGTCTTTATCCTCATTAATGAGGGCTTCTGCAATTTTGGAAGTTTCTTTGCTGATCTCAGTAAGCGCTTCTGCGGTTTTCTTCGTAGCTTCGGTAGCTGGATCAACAACAGTTTTCGCAACTGTCTCGGCAAGCTGGCAAGCAACCGCAGCAGTGCCAGCGACTGCCTCTACAGCTTTTCCGCCAATCTGGGTAGGAGCGTCTAGGAGGCTCTGAAAAATCTCTTTTATGGTTACTTCTCCCGTGAGAGCGAAGACTTAGCAAAGAACTTAACTTGTTCCACTTTACTCTACCCGCGCCGCATGGCGGTAACTCCTGTGGGATCTAGCACCTTGCCGCGCTCTGCCTCGGCATAGACTAGGTAGCGATCGCCACACTCCATCCAACTTTTGACACGGCACTCTAGGTAAGCCAGGGCATCCAAAAGGATCGGGCAGCCATTCTCGGCAGTGGCAATGGCTAGACCAGCAAAGCGCTCTTCGCCAGGGCGTTGAGGCCGTTGAAAGTGCCGCTGCAGGCTGCTGCTTTTGCCCTCCCGCAAAATGTTGAGTACAAAGGGCACCTGGGGACGGGTAAGCAACTCTGCCTCGCTTTCCTTGCTCACAGAGAGGGTGAGGCCGGGAGGGTTGAAGCTGGCCTGGGCCACTGACCAGGTGAGAAAGCCGCGCGGGATCCCATCTTGCAGGGCGGTAACCACGCAGAGGGATCCCACTACCCGGCTGAAGGCCTGCACCAGCCGATCCGCCTGCGCTTCAACACCCCCTTGGCGGGAGGTGCGGGCTCGCTTGGCCTTGCGCAAGGCTTGGGCAAACTGGGATCCCGCCTCCTGACAGGCTTCCAGGATTGCATGGGTAGGCTTGAACCTAGCGCGGATGGTTGCAAACCCCAGGGTAAAGCCGGCATTGAGCAACTTGCTCTCAATGAGATCCACGGCTTCGCCGCTCCAGCCGTAGGAGCCAAAGACCCCGGCCAGCTTGGTGGTGGGAACGGAAGAGAGAATGATGCCCAGGGCCGTTTGGATTTGAACTGGAGGATGGCCGGCCAAGGTGGGGGATCCGATAATGAACCCCTGGCAGCGCTCTAGGGCTTGTGCAATCTCTTCAGGAGTGGCCCATTCACAGTTAATCCGCTCCACGGTAACTCCCGCCCGCTCCAAGCCTTGGGCAATAGCCACCGCCATCAGGCCGGTGTTCCCGTAGGCGGAGGTGTACAGGAGAGCTACCCGCTGCTCCAGGGGATTCTCCTCGCACCACAGGTGGTAATCCAAGCGCAGCCGTCGCAGGCTGTGGCGCACCAGGGGGCCGTGGGCAGGGGCGTAGATTTGGGCGGGGAATTCTTCCAACTTGGCCAGGGCTGCCTTCACCTGGGGCGCTTGGCTGCGGTGCAGGCAGTCAAAGTAGTAGCGGCGGTCTTCGCTGAGCTGCCGCCAATGCTCGTCGAACACCTGCTCGTCGCACACATGAGCGCCAAACAGCTTGTCGGTAAAGAGGATCCCCGTGGCCGGATCGTAGGTGCAGAGGGCGTCGGGGTGGCGGGGTGTGGGCACGGTGCGAAAATGCAACTCATGGCCTTCCCCCAGATCCAGGCGATCCCCATCTCGGATCACGCGCAGGCGAAAGGACTGGTTAGCTCCGTAGGCAATGCCAAAATCGGCAGCCTCCTCTTCGTCACGGCTAGGAGTTGGGGATTCCATGCCTTCAAAGGCCGCTCGCAGGGTGAGGGATCCGGGCTTAGAGCAGAGCACCACCGCATAGGGAGCCAGCGGCAGAAGCGCTTTGAGGGTAGCGATGCGGTTGAAGTTGACGTGGCTCAGTAGGATAAAGTCCAGCCGCTGCAGGTACTGGTGTTGGGCCAGCTCCTCCAAGAAGATGTCGGTAAAGGATTCTCCTGGGGGATCGATGAGCAAGGTCTGCCGCGCCTGGATGAGATAACTATTAGCCGTGGTGCCCCGCTGCCGGGCATATTCCAGCTCAAACTTTAGGCGATTCCAGGTGCGGGAGCGAAAAACCAGGGTAGAGGGGCCAATGGTGGCCACCTGGACATCGCGAGCAGGAGTCTTGCTCTCCATAGCAGCCTCCGATGCGGCATCTGTCCCCACCTTGCCACGAAATCAGCGAGACTGGGATCCTCTTTGGAAAACTTCGAAAGACCCGCTACTGGAGCGGGATCAGAGGGCTGACAACAGCTAACGTACAATTTGTCTATTGACCCTGAGTGTCCCCATGATCCAAGCTGCTGGATCTCCTCATTCGGATGCCCCTGCTTGGCATAGCCTGCCTCTTCCGGCTGTTATCCAGAAGTTGCAAAGCGACCCCGACTGTGGCCTGACTAGCCAGCAGGTTACCCAAAGGCAGCGGGAATACGGCCCCAACGAGCTGATCTCCTCTCCTGGCCGCAGCGCCTGGCAGCTCTTCCTTGACCAATTCCGCAACGTCATGCTGCTGATGCTGATCGCCGTGGCGGCGATCTCAGCCCTTTTGGATCTGCAAAAGGGAGAGTTTCCTAAGGACGCCCTGGCCATTCTGCTGGTGGTGGGTCTCAATGGCTTGCTGGGCTACTTGCAAGAAAGCCGCGCGGAAAAGGCGCTGGCCGCCCTGAAAAAACTGGCCTCCCCCAGCGTGCGGGTGCAGCGGGACGGCCTGTGGCAGGAGATCCCTGCTAACCAGTTGGTGCCAGGGGATCGGGTGCTGCTGGAGGCCGGGGTGCAGATCCCAGCCGACGGGCGCTTGGTGGAAGCAGTCAACCTCCAGGTGCGGGAGGCGGCTTTGACGGGGGAGGCGGTGCCGGTTACCAAGCAGGCCGATTGTGTCCTCCCCGAGGAAACTGAGCTCGGAGAGCGGCGCAACATGGCCTTCATGGGCACCGAGGTGCTCCAGGGGCGAGGGATCCTCTTGGTTACTGCCACCGGCATGAACACGGAGCTGGGCAAGGTGGCCAAGCTGCTCCAAGCAGTGGAAAACGAGCCCACTCCCCTGCAGCGGCGCATGAGCCAGTTGGGCAATGTGCTGGTGTCGGGATCCCTGGTCTTGGTGGCTCTGGTGGTGATTGTGGGGCTGCTGCAGGCCAGAAGCCTGGCGCCTTTCACCTCGCTGCTGGAAACTTCCCTCAGCATGGCCGTGGCGGTGGTGCCGGAAGGGCTGCCGGCTGTAACCACGGTTACCTTGGCTATTGGAACCCAGCGCATGGTGCGCCGCAACGCCCTCATCCGCCGCCTGCCAGCCGTGGAGACTCTGGGATCCGTCACCACCATCTGCTCCGACAAAACCGGCACTCTCACCGAAAACAAAATGGTGGTCACCGACATCCTCACTCCCGACCGCCACTACCACGTCAGCGGCACTGGCTACATTCCCAAGGGATCCTTCTACTGCGGCGGCCAGCCCATCGATCCCCAGAGCGCCCCCGACCTGCAGGCCCTTCTCAGAGCCGTGGTCTTCTGCAACGACGCCCTGTTGCAAGCTACCCTCCCAGCCCAGCGCGGCGCTGCCCCCACCTGGTCGATTCTGGGGGATCCCACGGAAGCCGCCCTGCTGGTGGCTGCTGCCAAGGCCAATCTGCAGAAAGCTTCTTTGCAGGAGCAGCACCCGCGGGTGCAGGAGATCCCTTTTAGCTCAGAGCGCAAGCGCATGAGCGTGGTGGTGCAAGAGGAGGGCAGCTACGGCATCTACGTCAAGGGATCCGCTGAGCTGGTGCTGGAGCAGTGTGCCTATATCCAGAAAAGTGGAACCTGGCAGGCGCTGTCAGAAGCCGATCGACAAGCCATTCTGGCTGCCAACAACCGTTTGGCGGCCCAGGGCATCCGGGTTTTGGGGGTGGCCACCCAGCGGCTGCAGGGGATCCCGGAGAATCTCGAGGAGATTGAGCGCAACTTGGTGTGGCTAGGCTTAGTGGGCATGTACGATCCCCCTCGGCCCGAAGCGCGGGAAGCCGTAGCCCGCTGCCGCCAGGCCGGGATCCGCACCCTCATGGTAACCGGCGATCACCAACTCACTGCCATAGCTATTGCCCGCGAGCTGGGCATTCTCGACTCCGAGAGCCAGGCCATTGATGGGCGCACCCTCTCCCGCCTTAGCTTTGAGGAGCTGCTGCAGACGGTGCAAAGGGTCAACGTCTATGCCCGCGTGGCCCCCGAGCACAAGCTGCGCATCGTGCAGGCCCTGCAGAAACAAAACCAGTTTGTGGCCATGACGGGGGATGGGGTCAACGACGCCCCTGCCCTGCGCCAAGCAGATATCGGCATTGCCATGGGCATTACCGGCACCGATGTAAGCAAAGAGGCCAGCGACATGGTGCTTTTGGACGACAACTTTGCCACCATCGTGGCGGCCATTGAAGAAGGACGGGTGGTCTACAACAACATCCGCCGTTTTGTGAAATACATCTTGGGCAGCAACATCGGCGAGGTGTTGACTGTGGCGGCTACACCTCTCCTGGGCCTAGAGGACGTGCCGCTGACGCCCCTGCAGATCCTGTGGATGAACTTGGTAACCGACGGCCTGCCAGCTTTGGCTTTGGCAATGGAGCCAGCAGAGCCGGGGGTGATGCAGCGCCCTCCCTTCAACCCCAAGGAAAGCATCTTCGCCCAGGGGCTGGGAGCCTACATGGTGCGCGTCGGCGTGGTCTTTGCCATCTCCACGATCCTGATGATGGCCATCGTGAAAGCCCATATCCCCCACTGGCGCACGATGGTCTTTACCACCCTGTGTATTGCTCAGATGGGCCATGCGCTGGCGGCTCGCTCCAATGACAAGCTGACCATCGAGCTCAACCCCTTTTCCAATCCCTACCTGCTGGGGGCCGTGTTGGCCACTTTGCTGCTGCAGTTGGCCCTGCTCTATGTGCCCTTCCTGCGCAGCTTTTTCGGGACGGAAGAGTTGACCCTTTCAGAACTGCTCATTTGCATGGGCTTTAGCACCGTGGTGATGGTCTGGGTAGATCTGGAAAAACTCTACCGACGCTGGCGCCAGGGATCCCGTCAAACCCCTTGAGCAGAAAAGCCAGGGAGCCTACACCCCTCTCAGAGGGGTAGGGGAACTTTTTTGCTTCAGAAGTGACAATCGTTGTTTTGGCCAGCCTACGGATCCTTCGGAAGCCCCTGGCAGGAGATCCGGCAAGCCAGCCAAGCCCCGCTGGGATCCCTACCGTGGATCCACTGGCCCATCGCCTCAGGAGCAGCAGCACCCTAGGGGCCAAGGCCCTTGGCCAACTCTGTAAACTGAGATACACTTGAGAAGTCTCTCCGACGGCTGGAAGCCAAGTATCAGCGGGTTATCCTCGAGCTGTCGGCTGCTGTGCCAAAACCTCTTTCTTCTCCAGGTGCTCATGCAGAAGCTTGAGGTTAGTCCCTTGGCTGGATCTAACTCCGCTTCCGCGGAGAAGGGACTTCTTCTCCTAATTGTGGACGATGATCCCAGCCAGCGGCTTTTGGCTCGTTACGCCCTGGAGCGAGAAGGCTACCACATCCTAGAAGCCGACAGCGGCTTAGCCTGCCTAGAAGCTGCAAGCCGCTACCAGCCAGATATAGTACTCCTGGATGCGGTGATGCCGGGCCTAGATGGGTTTGAGTGCTGCCGCCGCCTCCATGCCCAAAACCCTGACATGCCGATTTTAATCGTCACCGCTTTGGAAGACGAAGCTTTTGTCAACGAGGCTTTTGCTGCAGGAGCCAGTGACTACATCCCTAAGCCTATCCACTGGTCAGTTCTGAAGCGGCGGCTGCACCACTTGCTGCAAGTTAGCCAGGCCCAACGCCGTCTACAACAGCTTAACCAAGAACTGGAAGCCAAGGTGAAGGAGCGCACTGCTCAACTGGCCTGCCAGATAGCAGATTTGGAGCAGCTCAACCGCCTCAAAGACCACTTTTTGGCCGCGGTCTCCCACGAGCTGCGCACGCCCTTAACCAAAATCAGACTAGCCTTGGAACTCCTGGGCCGCACCCCCCTCAACGAGAAGCAGCGGCAGTACCAACGTATTGCTTTGGAAGAGTGCCAAGCCGAAATTGAGCTGATCAACCGACTGCTGGATCTGCAGGGCTTAGAAGCCAAGGAGTTGAGTTCTGAGGCTGCCGCTATCGATCTCCAGGGCCTCTGCAAAAACCTGCTTGATGAGGTGAGAGAACGGCTCCAAGCCCGCCAACTGAAGCTGGAGACTGCGGAACTGACCTCATTGCCCACAGCGTTCTACAGCTACCCGCAGCAGCTAACCCTGATCCTGAAGGAACTGCTAGAAAATGCCTGCAAGTTTACCCAGCCGGGCGGAACCCTCCGCTTAGAGGTGCAAGCCTTTCCCGGTGGAGTGGAGCTCAGAATCGGCAACACTGCCCAGATTGAGCCCGAACACTTGCCCCACATTTTCGAGCGCTTTTACCGCGTGCCCACTGTAGATCCCTGGACCCAGCCGGGCAGCGGTTTGGGGCTGGCTTTGGTGAAGCAGTGGGTGGAGTATCTGCGGGGCCACATCCAGGTCACTAGCCAAAAGGGGTGGACCTGGTTTGTACTACGCCTGCCCAGTCTAGTGCCATCCAATCCTTGAGGCCCCCTAATGGCCGACAGCAGCAGTTTCAGCAGTGGCAAAGGAAGTGCCGCAGCCGCAGGTAGCCACGGCATTGGGATTCTTGAATTTGAAGCCACCCCCCAACAGATCTTCGGAAAAGTCGACAGTGAGGCCCTGGAGCAGGGTCATGCTCAAGGGATCCACCGCCACCCGGAGATCCCCAAAGTCGAAGGTGTGATCGTCGGGGTTGGCCTGAGACTCAAAGTTCATCACATAGGAGAGGCCAGAGCAGCCGCTGGGCTTGACCCCCAGGCGCAAGATGGGCTGGGATCCCTCTTTCTCGTACTTGCTGCGCAGGCGCTTTAGCTCTTGGATGGCGCTATCGGTCAAGGTGATCATGGCGGGAAAGCTGACACGTACCCCTATCCTAACAATCCTTTCCAGGCAGAAACAGTTGATAAGCTAGGGATCCCGTTCCTTAACGTTGTCGACGTTTGACCCTTGTGACGGATCCTAACGCTATCCGGGTTACCTTTCTGGGTACCAGCTCCGGCATGCCCACCCGCCAGCGCAATGTGTCAGGAGTGGCGGTGCAGTTTCCGCAGCGGTCGGAATGGTGGCTGTTTGATTGTGGCGAGGGCACCCAACACCAGCTCCTGCGCTTAGACGAGCTGCGCCCCAGCCAGTTGCGCCGCATTTTCATCACTCACATGCACGGGGACCACATCTACGGCCTGCCGGGACTGTTGGCTTCCTGCGGCCTAGGCAGCACTCCCCAACACATCGACATCTACGGTCCCCCCGGCCTGGAAGAGTATCTGAAGGCGGTGCTGCGATATAGCGAGACGCGGATCCCCTATTCCTTTCGGGTTCACACCGTAGAGACAGGTCTCATTCTCCAGGATCCGGAGTACTGGGTCTTTTGCGCGCCCCTGGATCACCGGGTGCCTGCCTTTGGCTACCGCGTGGTGGAACAGGACAGACCAGGCACTTTTAACGTGGCCAAAGCCCAAGCAGATGGAATCCCACCTGGCCCCCTTTACGGCCAGCTCAAAGCTGGGCAATCCATCTTCTGGCAAGGCCGTTGGCTCCACGGACGAGACTACGTGGGGGATCCCATTCCAGGCCGCAAGTTCTCCTATTGCACCGACACGACTTTCTGCCGCAACGCCGTTGACCTCTCTCGCGCCGCCGATCTGGTCATTCACGAGGCCACCTATGCCGAAGCCGATCGCGACTTGGCCCAGCGCGCCAAGCACTCCACTGCTGCCATGGCTGCGCGGGTGGCCGCCGAAGCCAAAGCTCAAACCCTCATCCTCACTCACTTCAGCCCTCGCTACACCTCGGATGGCCCCATCACTTTGGAAGACCTGCTGGCCGAAGCCCGGGCCATTTTTCCCAACACCCTCCTGGCTCGGGATCGGATGACCTACGAGATCCCTCGCCGCAGCCCTGTTCCCCTAGCGCTGGAGGTGTAGGTTTGCCTCGCTAGAATGGTAAAAACTGTCCCAACCAGCGATGACGGATCCCAGACCCTATTTCGAACGGCCCAAAACCGAACAACTGGATCAAAGCGCCAGCGAGTGGCAAACCTTTAGCGCCTTGCCCCCAGCAACCTCCCTGCCTCCTGTACAGGCCGAGCAATCGGCTCCCCAGGCAGCTAGGGTTCCCCAGGATGAGGAAACCCTGCCCAAACTGGCTCCCTGGGGCAAACGGGTCGGCGCCTTTGCTCTAGATTTTGGGCTGGGACTGGGGGTTTCCTACCTGGCGCAGGGCTTGGCTTCTCTGGTAGGAGCCGATGCGGCTGCCGTGGACATGACCGGCTACATTGCCTTTTTTGCCGCTTGGCTGGTGAACCGCGGCTACTTCCAATCTCGACCCGCTGGCCAGAGCTTGGGCAAATGGCTGCTGAACCTCAAAACCCTGGATCCGGAAACCGAGGCCTCACCTCACCTAGTTCGCTCCTTGGCCCGCGAGGGAGTGCTCTCGCTGTTTATCCTCACGGCAGCCCTGCTGGTGCCGCTGGCTGCCGACGGACTGTTTGCCTTCTTCGACAAGGAAAAGCGCCAGAGCATCCACGACCGCGCCGGGCGCACCCTAGTGGTGGAATCCGAGCAGGGCTACCGCCTGGATGAAAAAGTCCTACGGCTGCTCCAAGAAATTCTCGAGGGAGAAGCTACTGAGGACGTTAAACTGGCTGCACGGGATCTTCTGCGCAAAGCCCAGCGCAACGAGGCAGTACGGGGTCTCTCCAGCCAGCTAGGGCGCCTCCGTCAGGATGTTGGCCGCAACACCCGCAGCCTTCGCCAGCAGACCAGCAAGCAAGTTAAAAGCTGGCTTGCTTCCCTCAAAGAAAAGTTGGATAATTGGTAGTTGCGCTTACACGCAAGCCCTTCTCCAACCATGGCTGTTGAGGTTGGAGAGGTGGCCTAGTACTCTCTCTGCAGAGGAATCCACCATGGCCAAGGGAAAAGGCGCTCGTATCATCGTTACGCTGGAGTGTACGGAGTGCCGCACCAACGTTAACAAGCGTTCTCCAGGTGTGAACCGCTACACCACTACCAAAAACCGCCGCAACACCCCCGGTCGCTTGGAACTGAGAAAATACTGTCCCAAGTGTAACCGCCATACTCTTCACAAGGAGATCAAGTAGTTCTGGAGCTATGGTTTACGTTCGCCGTCGCTTGTCTCCCATCAAGCCGGGAGAACCCATTAGATACACTGACGTTGAGCTGCTCAAGAAGTTCGTAACCGAGCGCGGCAAAATCCTGCCTCGCCGCATTACGGGGCTAACCGCCAAGCAGCAGCGGCAAGTCTCCAAAGCGATCAAACAGGCGCGCATCCTGGGCCTTCTTTACTTTGTCAACAAAGAAGGGTAGTTGCGTCGGCTTCTAATGAGCCTGCAGCTTTCACCGCAGTTGCAAGCCCGAATGGCCCAACCCCTAGAGATTGGGGGAGTGAAGATCTTCAGTCGGGTTTTTCAGGCACCGCTATCAGGGGTAACCGACATGGTCTTCCGGCGGCTAGTCCGCCGTTTTGCCCCTCAAAGCATGGTTTACACTGAGATGGTCAGCGCCATCGGCTTGCACTATGCCCGCGAGTTGCCCCGCGTTATGGAGGTGGGGGAGGGGGAGCAGCCCATTGGCATTCAGTTGTTTGACTGCCGGCCCCATTTCCTAGCTGAAGCCGCTCGCATGGCTGTGGACGAAGGGGCAACCCTGGTGGATATCAACATGGGCTGCCCGGTAAATAAGATTACTAGAAACGGTGGGGGCTCTTCCCTGCTGCGAGATCCAGACACCGCTGCAAAAATTGTTGAGACAGTGGCCAAGGCAGTGGAGGTGCCCGTTACCGTAAAAACGCGCTTGGGCTGGTCGGACGAGGAGATTAACATTTTGGATTTTGCCTACCGCCTTCAGGAGGCAGGAGCCCAACTTATTACTGTACACGCTCGGACACGTGCCCAGGGCTTCAGCGGCAGAGCCCGCTGGGAGTGGATCCGCCGCGTTAAGGAACGTCTGCGCATCCCAGTCATTGCCAATGGAGACATCTTCTCCACTGCTGCAGCCGTGAAGTGTCTCGAAGAAACCGGCGCTGACGGGGTGATGTGTTCCCGCGGCACGATGGGCTACCCCTTCCTAGTGGGAGAGATCGATCACTTCCTTAAGACCGGGCAAGAGAGACCGCCTGCTACTCCCTTAGAGCGAATTCAAGTAGCCTTGGAGCATCTGCGAGGGCTTTGGGAATACAAGGGGGAGCGCGGGATCCGGCAGGCCCGCAAGCACATGACCTGGTATGTCAAAGGCTTTGCCGGCGCCTCCCACTTTCGCGCCCTTCTCTGCCGCATCGAGACGCTGCAAGAGGGAGAAGCGCTGCTGCTGCAGGCCATGAAGCATTGCCAAGATGCCGCTCCGGAGCCTGAGGATGAGGAAATGGGTGAGGCTCTTGAGAGAGAACACGCTGCCACTAAGGAAGCTCTTCTGGCTTAGCCACCCTTCCCCTTCCTTAACACCCTGCACTGAGGTAGCTTAGCTGCCCGCAAGCCACCTCTCCTAGCTGCTTGAAGGGAGCAGGCTACCAAGCTAGCTCCTGCTTTCCCAAAAAGCCCCTAGCCAATCCCTGCCAGGTCGCCCCTAACCTGGATGGGATCCCTCCTGAGGCTACTGCTGCCCAGTCTAGAGGATCCTCAAGGAGCAGAGCATTAAGTTTTGTAAACTTTTCAAGCTCCCGCCTTGCCAGCCTGTGGAAAACTTGTGGAAAACTTTGGAAAACTGTGGAAAACCTGTGGAAAAAGACCCCAGGTTATCCACAAGGTATAAATACCCTGTGGAAAAGACCCCCAAGTTATCCACAGATTTTCCACAGGCAGGGAATAAGCTCAAAGGCTTGCGGCGTAAGGCTTTGCTAATCGTCGGGCAATCAATTTCCACAATTTCCACAGGCCCTACTACTACTAGTTAAAAATTTAAATTGGGTAGGGATCGTGGTTTGTAATCTTCCTCGCGCGAGAGTGCAAGCTAAGGGATCGCCTGAGGCGAGTGGGTGCTAGGATTGGCATACTCAGCTCGCAAGTCCCGCAATGGTGCAAGCTCAGCGTCCTGTGGAGGGAGAATCCAGGGCTGCTATGTTCGCGTCTGCCCCGCGCGACGGCAGGTCTGGAGATCTCCACGGCATTGACGACGCTATGGGCCAGCCCTTCCCCCAAGCGGGAGGGAGTCCTAGCGGCAGCCTTTGCTTTACCTGTGAGCAAGCCGAGCTCAGCCAGCACCTGGCAACAGTTGGGCGAGCGGTTGCCAGCCGCCCCGCTCTGCCGATTCTGGCCAACGTGCTGGTAGAAGCCAGTGCAGAAACGCAGCGTGTGGCGCTGACTGGCTTTGACCTCAGCTTAGGCATTCGCAGCGAGTTCGAAGCGGAGGTGAAGGCATCCGGTCGCCTGGCTTTGCCAGCCAAGCTGTTTGGCGACATTGTCAGCCGTCTGCCTAGAGGCCCAGTTACCCTGAGCCAAGCTCAGGAGCGTGTCCTCCTCACCTCAGCCGCTGGCCAGTACCAGTTGCGCAGTGTTGCAGCAGAGGAGTACCCCACCCTGCCGGAGGTGGCGATCCCTGCTGCCAGCGAGGTGGCTGCCGCTTGCCCCGGCGGGAGCGAGTCCCTTGAACACCCCGCGGCGCAGGCTCTAGAGGTGCCCATTGAGAGCCTACTGCAGGGCATTGACCAGACCCTCTTTGCTGCCTCTAGTGACGAGACCAAGCAGGTGCTCACAGGGGTGCATGTCAAGCTCGTGCCAGGGGATCCGCCACAGCTGGAGTTTGCAGCTACCGATGGACATCGGCTGGCCATAGCCCAAGTGGAAGTTGAGGGAATCCCGGTCGAGGTATCCAGGGGAGGACCTGACTTCACCATTCCTGCTCGAACTCTGCGGGAGGTGGAGCGCATCCTCAGCGCCCAAACGGTTGCCTCCAGGGTGGAGTTGCGGTTTGACCGGTCGCAGGTGCAATTTGTTCTGCCCCCTGGCGCCAGCAGCGCTCAGTGCCAGCAGCGGATTACCAGCCGCCTTTTGGAGGGCCAGTACCCCGACTACAACCGTCTGCTGCCCAAGCAGTTTGAGCGACACGTAACCTTAGAGCGTCGGCCCCTGGTGGAGTCCCTAGAGCGGGTGGGGGTGTTTGCTGCCCAGCGGAACGACATCATCAAGCTCAGTCTCTCTGCGGCAACCCAAACCCTACGCATTAGTACCGAGGCACCCGACGTAGGCAGTGGCGAGGAATTGCTGCCAGTACAGATGTCCGGCCCTGATCTCGAGGTGGCCTTCAATGTCCGCTACCTGCTGGAGGCTCTCAAGGTGTTCCACACGCAGCAGGTGAGCCTGGAGCTCAACGGAGCCACGCAGCCAGCCGTTTGGAAGCCAATTGGGGCGATGCGCCTCTGCTATTTGGTCATGCCAGTACAACTGCGGGCAACCTAGGGCGTTTCGCGGTTGGAAGAGTGCCATTCAGCAGGCTGAGAAGGCGCTTGGTTGGCCACCTGGCGGGCTTGGTCCATAGTTCAGGGGCCCATGAGCCATCACCTTCGTCCATTACTTTGAGGGGCCTGAGAGTGTAGCGCTGGGGAGCTGCGCTGGCTGCTCTAGAGGCTCCACTCGATGGCGATCTAATCCCGGCTCACTTACTGCCGAATCGGCATCTCCGTGGAGGGCAGCTTGGGCGTTGCGGCGCAGTCGGTGGGCCTTGAGCCGACGCAAGGCAGAGGCGGGAAACCGGCGGTCGAACTCCTCATCGTCGATCCGGGCCAGTTCTTGGAGATCGGGGGCAACATTCCAAGGGTAAGGCTGAAAGTCGGGAAGGGGACTGGGCCGAGCAAAGCGCTGGTTCCAAGGACAAACCTCCTGGCAGATGTCGCAGCCGGCCACCCAGTTGTGCAGGTTCTGGGCAATCTCAGCAGGGATCCGCTCGGCGTGGCTTTCCAGGGTGTGGTAGGCAATGCAGCGGCGCGAATCCACTACCCCTGGGCTGACGATGGCCTGGGTAGGGCAGGCCTCCAGACAACGGGTGCAGGTGCCACAGTGGGCAGTATGGGGACGGTCGGGAACCAGCTTGAGAGTGGTCAGGATCACTCCCAGAAACACCCAGGAGCCGTACTCGCGGGTAAGCAGGAGGCTGTTTTTGCCAATCCAACCCAAGCCCGCCTGCATGGCCCAGGGCTTTTCTGCCACCGGGCCAGTGTCTACGTAGAAGCGACCCTGGTAATTGGGAAACTGAGCTTGCATCCAAAGGTGGAGCTGTTTGAGTCGCCGTCCCAGCACGCGGTGATAATCTCGCCCCCAGGCGTAGCGGGAGATCTTGCCTTTGGCCGGATCCCGGCTGTGGGGGGTGGAAGTGTAGTAATTGAGGGCCACACAGATTAGGGATTGTACCCCCGGCAGCACCAGCTCCAGATTCTGGCGCCGCGGATCCGCCATCCAGGCCATGTCGGCAGCCATACCGGCAGCCAGCCAGGCCCGTAGACCTGCCCAATCAGGAGGGTTTGCCGCGCTGGCAATGCCGACTTTGTCAAAGCCCAGCGCCCGCGCCTGTTGCTTCACCTGCTCGGTGGCTTTGGCCCAGTCAATCTCTGACTCCCTAGGGATCCCCGCCATGACTACCCCGGCAAACCCATCACCTGACGGTAGCGGGCCTCCAGCTGGGCTGCCTGCTGAGAGCGGCGGAAGGGATCCCAGGAGCTGTGTCGAAATAGCTCCTGCCGCAGCTTGGCTACATCCACCGTCGTTACTTCGCCATCGGCCACCACTTGTTTTCCCCTAATCCAGACGCTGTGGACTGCTTGGGTGGGCCGGCCCAGCACCAGTAGCCCAATGGGATCCGTGCGAGGTAGCAGCGACAGTTGGGTGAGATCATAGAGCACCAGGTCAGCCTGCTTGCCCACTTCCAGAGATCCCAGCTTGTCCCCCAGCCCCAGGCCGATGGCCCCACCACGGGAGGCCATTTCAACGCTCTCGCGGGGGGAGATCCAGTGCCGGTAGTCGGGATCGGTGACGTTGTGCAGGATGGTGCCGATTTTGATCGCCTCTAGGAGATCCTGGGAGTCGTTACTGGCCGCCCCGTCGCAGCCAAAGGCCACGTTGACCCCCGCTTGACGGTATTTCAAGATAGGGGCAATGCCGCTGCCCAGGCGCAGGTTGCTTAAGGGGTTGTGAACAACCGTCGAGCCTGTGCGGGCCAAGATCTCGATATCGCCTGCAGTCAGCCAAACGCAGTGGGCTAGGGAAGTTTTTCGGTCTAGGTAGCCCAGGCGCTCCAGATGCTCCACAGCACTACAGCCGTACTTTTCCTGAGCCAGCAGCTGCTGGGCGCGGGTTTCTAAGAGGTGGGCGTGGCGAGGCAGGTTGTACTTCTGGCTTAGCTCAGCACAGCCTTCGAACAGCTGGTCGGAGCAGAGTTGAATGCCAGTGGGGGCCACCATTAGGCTGATGCCTTCCTCAGGCCGGTGGTACTTTTGAATTGCCTCTTCCAGCATGGCCAACACCTCGGCGGTAGAGAGGGGATAGGCTGCCGACCCCCCTTCTCCACCCGGCAGGCAAGCGGGGAGAGCCTGATCCTGAAGCAGCGGACCAATGAAGGCGCGGATCCCGACCTCCCGATAGGCCCGCACGGCTGCCTCAACAGTGGCCAGCTCCTGGCCGGGAATGAGGATCAGGTGATCCACTACGGTCGTGCCGCCGCTAAGCAGAGTTTCCACCGCCGTCGCCAGGGCGCTGAGATAAATCTTTTCTGGATCCGGCGGCGCGTACTCATGGAGTTGCGCTAGCCAAAGTTCTAGCGGGTAGGGCGGGATGATCCCTCGCTGCCACAGCTCGGAAGAATGGGTGTGGGCGTTAACAAAGCCCGGCAGCAGGAGCTTGTTGTCAGCGTTCAGTTCCACGCTGCCTGGCGCCCCTGCCAACAACCCCTTGCCGATAGCGGCGATTTGCTCCCCTTCAATGCGGACATCTGTCGTCTCGTAGCCGCTAGCAGTGGGGATCAGCGCATTGCGCAAAACGTAGCTCATGGCGGGAACAGGAAAAGGCCGTCGGAGCCAAGCGCGCCAAGGTTAGCGGCTAAAGTTGGGCTGAGGCTATTTCTTCTTGGTAGAGCCCTTCTTGGCAGGCTTGCCCTCGGCGGCTGCGGGCTCAGCAGCCCCTGCAGCAGGCTCGGGAGGAGCTGCCTCCGCTGGTGTCGGCTGAGGCTCGGCCGGGTTCAGACCTGCCTGGGCAGCCACTTCAGCGGCAAAATCCGTCTTTTCTTTCTCAATTCCTTCTCCCAAGACAAAGCGAGCAAACCGCCGCACCCGGATGTTTTCTCCCAGCTTGGCGATGTGTTGCTTGACCAATTCCTCTACGGTGATCGAGGGATCTTTGATGAAGGGCTGATCCATTAGAGATAGCTCTTTCAGGCGCTTTTCAAGGCGACCTTGGATAATTTTTTCCCGCACATGCTCGGGCTTGCTAGCCAGATCCTCTTTGCCCATCTCGATGGCCTTCTCCCGCTCCACCACTTCAGGAGGGATCTGGTCAATGCTGACGTACTCCACGTTTTGGCAGGCGGCAATTTGCTTAGCGATGTCCTGAACCAGCTTTCTAAACTCTTCGTTACGGGCTACAAAGTCGGTCTCGCAGTTGACCTCTACCAAAACGCCGATCCGGTTGCCGAAGTGGATGTAGCTATCAACAACTCCCTCAGCGGTGATGCGGCCAGCCTTCTTGGCTGCTCCTGCTAAGCCCCTCTGGCGCAGCAAGACGATAGCCTTCTCCCTGTCGCCGCCAGCTTCTTCCAGGGCTTTTTTGCAATCCATCATGCCTGCGCCTGTTTCTTCGCGCAGTTTTTTGACAAGTTGGGGATCGATTTTGACACTGGTCTTGGTGTCGCTCATGAGAGTTCCTCAGCTAAAGTGAAGGATATGGCGCGGTGTAAGCTGCACCTGGCTAAAGCTAGGGGCTTTGAGCAGCCTTACAGTTGGCAAGCCAACCACAGATCTCCAAGCTGGGTTACAAAAGCAGCTCCCCAGAGTACGCCGCGCCGCTAGCTATTTACTCTTGTAGCCTAGCACGGGAGGGGTTCCCTCTCCCCGTCGGAAGCTCCGCAGCCGCTCCCCTGGGAAATAATTCTAAACCTAGCTCCCCAAGGGTATGGGGCAGAAAGGAGGCAAGGGAATGCCAGGGGGTCTGGAATCCCTTTGGGGCTACTCGCCCTCGTCGGCTTCGCCTTCGTCTCCCAGATCTTCCAAAATGTCCTCTTCTAGATCCATAGCCCCCTCGTAGTCGTACTCTTCCTCTTCGACGGTGTCGAGCTGCCCATGCCTCCCCTCGTAGATGGCATCGGCCAGCTTGCCTACAATCAGCTTGATCGCTCGAATGGCATCGTCATTAGCGGGGATGAAGACGTCGCTGAGGTCAGGGTCACAGTTGGTATCTAGGAGGGAGATGATGGGGATCTTAAGCTTGATGCATTCTCGGACGGCGTTGGCTTCGCGCCGCTGATCGACGATAATCACAGCGTCGGGGAGCCGGCGCATGTTTTTGATGCCGCCTAGGTACTTCTCCAGCTTGGCCAACTCACGCCTTAGGCGGCCTGCTTCTTGTTTGGGCAGGCGGTCGAGCAGGCCACTGTTTTGCATCTCTTCGATTTCTTTGAGGCGATCAATACGGGTTCTCATCGTGGCCCAGTTGGTGAGCATGCCCCCCAGCCAGCGCTGATTGACGTAGTAGCTGCCACAGCGGGTGGCTTCGTGGGCAATGATCCCAGCAGCTTGCCGCTTGGTGCCGACAAATAGGAAGCGCCAGCCTTTCTCAGCACCCTCCCGCACGTATTCATAGGCTTCATTGAGGTAGCGGGCTGTCTGCACCAAGTCAATGATGTGGATGCCGTTGCGCTCAGCAAAAATGTAGGGCCGCATCTTGGGGTTCCAGCTGCTGGCCTTGTGACCGAAGTGAACTCCAGCCTCCAACAGTTGAGGCAAAGTAACAATGCTCATGGTTCAGTTATCTCCTACGGGTTAGCCTCCGCCTGAACAGATCCCAGTTAAGGGCACCCGGTGGTTCAGGCGTGTGGGATTTTGACAGCCTAACCAGGCTAGCATGTCCCTTGCAGGATTTGGCAGCCGGGGGGGAGCTCTTGCCAAGATCCAGTTTCTAGTGCTAGCTTAGTAGAGCACCTCCAGAGAGGATCTCTGGTACAGGTGCGTCGGGGCGTAGCGCAGCTTGGTAGCGCACCACTTTGGGGTAGTGGGGGTCGAAGGTTCAAATCCTTTCGCTCCGACTTAGCTTAGAGAGAGCCCCTGTCTAAAGGCAGGGGCCAAAGCTTTTTTCTGGCGGTAAGCTACCCCGGGGCTAAAGGTTGAGGGCTCCGTCTCGCCGGCGCGAACAGGGAAACTGCTGCCGGGAAGAAAGTAGCATTTGCGCTAGCGGTGCGAGGTTCTTAAGCCTGCTAGGTGGCTTCTATCTTGGCCACTTGCACCGGAGTAGGATTAGTAACTTCTGTTAGCGGGCGGCGCTTCCTCCCCGCGGCTAGATTGATGAGGGCTTTCCTCTAGTCCTCGACTTGAACTCCATCCGTTCGCGTAGCGGGCCGGAGGCCACTTTGGGGCACACCGGGCAACCTTGCCAACGCACCTTCTGCCTTCATGTGGATTAGCTAAGCCTAGTAGGAGCGGGAAGAAAGCCTCAACCTGGAGCAAAAGTCCGCTTTTGTCCGGAGTCAGAGCGGAGGAGGCAAGCTTTGCAAAACGCTGTGAACCACCGCTGCTGAGTTGAGAGCCGCTGTCTGAAAAAAAGTTAGAAAATCGGTATCGCTTCCTACATCGCTGACCGATCGCACCAGCAGACAAGGGATCCCAGCTTCTTGCGCCACCCGCACCACTGCCGCTCCTTCCATTTCCACCACCAGGGCCCCGGTGCGCTCGCGAATTTGGCGCCGTAGGTTGGCGTCGGCCACAAATACATCGCCGGTGGCTACTAGACCTTGGTGGATGGCCGGTTGCCGTCCCTGCAGAGGGTGGAGAGGGATCCGCTCCAGCTGAGGCACAATCAGGTCGTAGAGGGCCCTATCGGCCTCGGCTAGAGGATGGCGCAACTCGGGAATGAAGTCGATCCCCAAGACAAAGCCCTCTGGGCGGCCAGTGCCAAAATCGTGTTCGATGGCGGCATGGGCCAGCACCACATCTCCCATCTGGAGATGATCGGCCAAAGCCCCGGCCACGCCGGTAAAGATGATTCCCCCGATGGGGAAATGAGCCACCAGCAGAGCTGCCGTAGTTGCCGCCCGCACCTTGCCCACCCCCCCTTGGACCACCACCACCGGCTGCCCAGCCAGGGATCCCTGATGGAACTGCCGCCCCAAGTAGGTATGGACGGAATGGGTCTCCATGGCCTGGGTGAGCATGGCCACTTCTTCTGGCAAGGCCCCCACAATACCAATAGCTTTCTGGGATGGGCTAGATGCAGTTGCCATAGCGCTTGCAGTTAACCCAAAGCAGCTCCATTCTGGCGCAAGCTGGATCCGGCTAGGAGCTCAGACTCCTAGGGAGTATAGTTAAGGTGGTTGACAGGGAGTAGGGAAAAAGGCCATGGCCTACAGCGAGCCGCTCATCGAACGTTCCTCAGAGGTTTTTCCAGGACTAGTGGAAGAGCCCCCTCGCTACGTTGAAATAGTCTCGGCAGTGGTTTCCAGCCTCAAAGAAGATGCCGCCTACGAAAACCACGAGCAGGGGCACACCTGGAAATTCACCTACGGCACGGTGGAAGTGTTCGTCCACCTGAGCGGCGAATCCCCCGAAGATACCCTGTTGGTGTGGTCTCCCGTTCTCTCTCTGCCGGTGGCGGAGCCGGCTAAGCTTATGCAGAAGCTGCTGGAGAAGAACTGGAGCGACACTCTGGAGGCGCGCTTTTGCATCTGGAACAACCAGGTGGTGTTAAACCATTACCGCACCCTGGAAGGGATCACCGCAGGCGAGATTTCCCGCGCCATTACCATTGTGGCCAGCCTGGCCGACGAGTACGACGAGCCGCTCCGAGCAGAGTTTCCGCCTGCTTGAGATGGGATCCCAGGGCTCTTGGCTGCCCTATCGCGTGGCCGCTGGCAACTGGCAAATGGAACAGGACTTTTGGCTTTTGCAGCGGCTGCGCCACGCCCCTAGGCCCTACTTGCGCTTCTATGGCTGGGATCGGCTCACCCTTTCTCTAGGCAGGCATCAGGTTTGGGATCCCCCGCCAGGGATCCCAGTGGTGCGCCGGCCCACGGGGGGAAGGGCGGTGTTGCATCAGGCGGCTGAAGAGGGGGCAGAGCTCACCTACAGCTTGGTGCTGCCCCTCTCTTACCTCCAAGCTCGCCTACCCCGTTTGCAGCGAGCCTGCGTGTACGACTTCTGCTGCCGCTTTTGGGTTCAGGGGCTGGCCGCGCTGGGCGTTGAAGTGGATCCGCCTGTTTCTGCTCCCAGCCGGACGGATGGTCAGAACCGCCCAACCCCAAATCCAGGCTACCGCAATAAAATCAGTTGCTTTGCCTCCCGTACCCGCGCTGACTTGAGCTGGCGAGGCAAAAAGCTCATGGGCAACGCCCAACTGTGGCAGCCTTGGGGGATCTTGCAACAGGGATCCCTCCTGTTGCGGCCCAATTTAGAGCTGTGGGAACGGTATCTGCCCGGCTCGCAGGTGATTGGTATCTACAACATTTGCCCCACGGCGCCAGGGATCCCTGAGTTGATTGAGCATTTTCTCCGCATGGCCCAGGAGTGCTTTGAGGTGGAATGGCAAGAAGAAGCCTGGCCCGAACTGCTGGCTTAGTTTCTGGTTTCTAATCAACCATCGAGGGAGCAAGAAATCGCTTGACTCTTGCTGAAAAAGAGTTGTGCAGAAAAATCCGGAAGGCTTTGCAGCTAGACCGAAGAAGATTTTCCCTTGCTTAGAGCTCTAGCCTCTTTCCCCTGCGAAAAGAGGAAAGCCAAGACTCGTCCCAGCGCTATTTTTTGTGTCGACAAACACCAAAGGCAAAGCAGCAAGAGACTGCTACCCTCTCCATCCCCAATAGCTGTGCTAGAACCTAGGCAGCGCTCAGCCAGGTAAGCCATGCCGAAAGTTTGGGCGGCAGTTTTGCTAGTTGTATCCCTGCTGCCGCAGCCCGCTTGGGCCATTACCCTTGAACAAGTGCCCAACCCCCGCCGTCAGTATGGAGGGTGGGTTTCCGATACCGCCAACATCCTCAGCAGCAGCACCGAAAACGAGCTCAACCGTCTTATCACTCAGCTTGAGCAGCGCACCAGTGCCGAGATGGCAGTGGTTACCGTGCCGAATACTCAGGGATATGCAACACCAAAAGACTTCACCACGCAGCTATTTAACTACTGGGGGATCGGCAAGGCAGGCCAAAACAACGGGGTTTTGTTTCTCATCTCGGTAGGGGATCGGCGGGTGGAAATCGAAACGGGCAGGGGCCTGGTCGCTATCCTCCCCGACAGCCAGGTTCAGCAGATTATCGACCAGCAAATCCTGCCCAGGTTTCGCGCCGGAGACTTCGACGGCGGCACCCTAGGCGGGAGTACGGCAGTTGGCCTTAGCCCTGCAGGGGCAGCAGGCTTCCACCTCTCTTTCCCCTGCAACCGTTCCTCAAGCGGTTGGAGCGGGATCCCTGGCTGTTGCCCAAAGCTCCCTGGAAGGGATCCTGCTGCTATTGGGGATCATCATCCTAGGGGTGGGGTGGCAGCGCTCCCGCTTGCCGGTCTACCTAAAGGCCGAGCGAGGGACAAGACGAGCTATCCCCCTGACCCGTCGAACTCAAGAGGCGGCTGCTCTCTCTTCGCTCCAGAGCGATCCCATTCGACTGTTTCTCTATTCCGGCTCCCTTTGCCTTGGCCTCTTCCTGATGTCGGCCAGTGGCAACTGGCTGGTGCTGACGCTGCCCCTCCTGGCGGCTGTGGTGACCGACGGCACCCTGTGCCAGAAGCAGGGGATCCCCTTTCAGCCCGTGGTCTGCCAAAGCTGCGGTCGACCCATGCGCCCCATCCAGGCGCAAGTTCTCGATACGTGCCTCTCCCCGGGAGATCGCTTGGCCAAAAGCCGGGGCAGAGCCAGCTACTACGGCTGGTTTTGCCCTAGCTGTCAGGGGGCAGCTGTGGTTGTTCGCGAGAATGCATTTTATCGCCACCTCTATTGCCCCCGGTGTCAAGCTCTCACCCTTGACCTCACCACACAGGTTCTCAGGGAAGCCACCTATTCCTCTAGCGGCTTGAAGCTGGAAATCCTGAGCTGTCCTATCTGCGGGTACCGCAGCGAGCGAGAGGTGGTCATCCCCGAGCTCAGCGACACAGACACAGATTCAGACTTCGGTGGAGATTCAGACTTCGGTGGCGGTAGCAGCATAGATGACGGAGCGGACGACAGTTGGTGAGACCCAACTCTAGAGATTTCTCTATACGATCTGAAAAAGGAGTCGGGCTTCTCTTAAATCCGCCAGGACAGTACAGTGGTAAGGGAGCAGCAATAGAAACTGGCTAAGGACGGATCTCTCATGACCCTCGGAGAAGGCGTACAACTGGTTACGTTTGTGGTGCTATCGGCGATGGCCATTGGCTTCGCGCTAGGCGTGGTTTGGGCCCCCAGCATTGTCTATTCCGGTTTTCTGCTCGGGGGCGTTTTCCTGAGCATAGCCGGGCTGTACCTTCTTTTGAATGCTGATTTTGTGGCTGCCGCCCAAGTTTTGATCTACGTCGGCGCCGTCAACGTACTGATCCTGTTTGCCATTATGCTGGTGAACCGGCGCTACACCTTTGCCCCTCTGAAGCTGGGCTGGCTGCGCAACGGAGTGACGGCGGTAGTCTGTTTGGGTCTGTTTGCCCTTCTAGCCGCGATGGCTTTGAACACCCCTTGGCCGCTGCAGCCGATCCAACCTTTGAGCAGTGTGTTGGTGATCGGCGGCCACTTCTTCAGCGATTATCTTCTGCCTTTTGAGCTGGCTTCTGTTTTGCTGCTGATGGCGTTGATTGGGGCCATTGTCTTGGCGCGGCGGGAGTTTGTTCTTCCCCAAGCCGGAGAAGGGGATCTGAGCTTGCTGGAGCGGGCCCGACCCCAGCTGGAATCAGAGTCAGAACGACCGGTAGAGCTGGTGAGCACCCGCTAAAGCTGACTGCTCTCGACCATAAAACCTAGAGCTTTCCCGAGGCCCCTGTCATTGTGTATCTACATGGAGCTCATCGCGATGTTGCAACTGCAGTTTTTCTTGGTAGTAGCAGCGATCCTCTTTTGCATTGGCATCTATGGGTTGATCGTTAGCCGCAATGCCATTCGGGTGCTGATGTCCATTGAGCTGATGCTCAATGCAGTGAACCTCAACTTTATGGCCTTCTCCAACTTTGTCGATTCAGCTCTGATTCGCGGCCAGGTGTTCTCGGTGTTTGTCATCACTGTGGCGGCTGCCGAGGCCGCTGTAGGCTTGGCCATTGTGCTCGGGATCTACCGCAATCGCGCCACCATTGATATGGAGAGATTTAACCTGCTTAAGTGGTAGCCTATCAAGCTAGCGCCGGGAGAACACCCACCGTTAGCACTTGCCAACTAAAGTAGAGGCGGTGTAGTGGCCTGTAGCAGAACCCTCTAGCTTGCCACCACCGCCTCCTCTCTATGGCGGCAAGTTGTTTTACTGGGCTGAGGAAGAGATTTCTTCCCGCAGCGTTTTTGCTGCTGCCACCATGTTCTTCAAAGCAGGGATGACCTCCTCCCAGCGGCGGGTTTTCAGTCCACAGTCAGGATTTACCCAGATTTGCTGCAGTGGCAGAAGCTCCACAGCGGTCTTCAGTTGTTGAACAATCTGCTCTACAGTAGGTACTACTGGGCTGTGGACGTCGTAAACTCCATTCCCCACTTGATGTTGGTAGCCTGCCTCCGCAATTTGTCGCAGGGTTTCGTTGTTGCTGCGGCTATTTTCAATGGACAGTACATCTGCGTCCAAGCGCTGAATGTGGGGCATGATGTCGCCAAACTCTGAGTAACACATGTGAGTGTGAATTTGGGTTTCCGGCTTAGCAACGCCTGCAGTCAAGCGAAAAGCGTCTACCGCCCAAGATAAGTATTCATCCCAACGTTCTTGCTTTAGGGGTAGACCCTCCCGCAGGGCTGGCTCATCAATTTGCACCATCTTGGCGCCTGCAGCCTCCAGGTCAGCCACCTCATCCCGCAATGCCAAAGCAATTTGCATTGCCTGCTCCCGTCTTGGGAGATCGTCCCGTGCAAAAGACCAGTTCAATAGGGTTACGGGCCCTGTTAACATCCCTTTTACAATTTTGGAAGTCAGGGATTGGGCCACACGAAACTCCCGCACCGTCATGGGCTGGCGGCGCGCCACGTCACCATAGATAATGGGTGGACGTACGCAACGGCTACCGTAGCTCTGCACCCAGCCGTGTTCTGTAAAGGCAAAGCCTTCTAGCTGTTGCCCGAAAAACTCCACCATATCGGTGCGCTCGAATTCCCCGTGAACCAAAACGTCTAGCCCCACCTCCTCCTGCCACCGGATGCAACGGGCAATTTCCGCATCAATGGCTGCTTCGTACTCCGCCTGAGTGATCTCGCCACGTTTGCGCTTGACCCGCAGTTGTCGTACTTCCTCAGTTTGGGGAAACGAGCCAATGGTGGTGGTGGGCAAAAAGGGCAGTTGAGGCTGCAGAGGGCGGCGTTGGTCGTAGGGTAGAGCACGCTCCAGGCTTTGGGGGGTTATCTGGCGAACTCGCTCCCGTACAGTTGGATTTGGGGGGCTAAACTGGGCAAATTCCTGCCACTGGGCTTCAATGACAGCCAGTTGCTCTTGGGCTGCTGAACCTCCCTGGGCCAGGAGGACAACTTCCTCTAGCTTCTGTTCTGCAAAACTCAGCACTTGACGCAGAGGAGTGGGCAGGTGGGTTTCCCGTCGGGCATCATAGGGCACAAATTGCAAGGACGCAGAAGGCTGAATTCGCAAATTGGTGGTAACCTTTTGGATGCTCTCTAGGATAGAAAGCACCCGCTGGGGACGAATTTTCCAGACGTTGCGCGCATCAACCAGACCCACGCCCAATTGCTTGCTCCGGGGAAAGCCATATGTCTGCAGAAGTTCTAAATTGTTCCCCCGCGTAAAATCTAGACCAATGCCTGCCACTGGCAATTCCACAACCCAGGGATAGGTGTTCCCCAAGTCATCAAAATAGGTTACAAGGTGAATTGGAACCTCCGCAGTGGCCAATTGGGTATACGTAGTTGTAATTGCTTCTCTTAGGGCTTCTGCTCGGCTTGTAACTAAGATTGGCTCGTGGAACTGCACTTCAGTAACGCCACGCGCAGCGAGCTGCCTCAGCAACTCAGCATACAAGGGCAGTAAACGATGCAAATGCTCTTGCAAACTTCCCTTGAGGCGACTCAGGCAAAGTAGGGTTACGGGGCTAAGAATGATGGGAACAGCTCTTTGTCCCAGAAGGCTTTGTGCTTGGTTAACTACTTCCAGGAAACTAGAAAAATCCGCTTTAGGTTGAGTATCCTCATCGATCTCTGGCACTAGGTAATGGTAGTTGGTATCAAACCACTTGGTCATTTCCAGGGCCGGGATATTCTCTTTCCCTCGGGCCATGGCAAAGTACTGGTCGAGACCCGACAAGTGGCGAAACCGCTTGGGGATCAGTCCCAAAAATACAACCCAGTCCAGAACCAAGTCATAGAGAGAAGTGTCTCCAATACCGATATGGTCAATACCTGCATCTTTCTGGGTTTGCCAGTTGGCCAACATCACCTGTTGCAGGCTTTGGTGGAGACTAGTTGCGTCAGATTTTTGACTCCAAAAGGACTCCAGCGCCTTCTTCAGCTCACGATTTTTACCAATTCGGGGGTAACCCAAAGTTGCTGTGGGAAAGGTCATAGCTCCACCCTTACAACAAAAAGTACACTTCCGGCTGGGAAAGAGTTTTCTGCTAGGGGCTAGTTGTTGTAGAGAAGCTTCTAGGCATTAACCGACTATTCTAGGGCTTACCTAGCAGGCCTGCCTATGCAGCAGGAGGGGATGCAGAAGGCTGGGAAGGCTGGGTTGGCAACGGCGGGCATTGGATCCCAGGGATTAGCGACTCTAGGAGACCGCTGCAGGCATCCCAAAGTAGCTCGATGACATAGTGAAATCCAGCCTCGCCCCCATAGTACGGGTCTGGAACTTCTTCATCGGTGTGAGAACGACAGTAGCTGCAGATTAGGCGCACCTTCTCGGCGTATTTCCTCTGGGGATCTAGGCTCAGGATATCTCGGTAATTTTGCCGATCCATGGCCAGGATCAAGTCGAACTCCCGCAGATCCAGAGGATGGATTTGGCGGGCCCGGCCCTGCAGCTCTAGCCCGTAGCGCTGGGCAACCTGACGCATGCGCCGATCCGGTGGGCTGCCAATGTGATAGGCGGCTGTCCCTGCCGAGTCACAAAGGATGGCTTCTTCGTAGCCGCTGCTGCGCAGCAAGTAGTTGGTGATTCCCTCAGCAGCGGGAGAACGGCAGATGTTGCCCAGACACACGAACAAAAGCTTTTGGGTCATGAGTGACAGCAGTGAGCGTTTTCCCTTGTATTATCTCGCGGAAGTAGGCAGGGGCGGAGAAAACCTCCTCCCGAATCTTGCTGGGTTTGGGCGGCAGCAGAGTGGATTCTTGGCCAAAATGGAGCTAGTTCCGCTGGTTAAGTCCTCTATGCCAGATGCCACTCACTACCCCCATCCTCAGGATGTGGCCAATCTTATTCTCTACCTGCAAACGGAGCTAGCTCTGTTCGAACAATGGGCTGCCCAAGAAGGGATCCCACCTGCCGCCCTGCGCCCAATCGAGCGGTCGCAAGAAGCTTTGCGGCGGGCTGTGGATCAATTTGAGCTGCGGGAGTGGTACCGCGAACTCACCTATGGCTTCCGGGAGCAGCTTGGGCGCCTAGAAGAATGGCTTTAGTCTTCAACTCTTCCAGCTCAGGCGCCCATGTTGCAGGTGCAGCACCTTTTCTACCATCCGGCAGCCCTTCCCCAGCCGATTCTTCGCGACCTCTCCTTTGAGCTGGGCTTGAACCAGTTGGGGCTGATTGTGGGCAAAAGTGGGGCTGGCAAAAGCACCCTGCTGGAAATTTTGGCCGGCTTGGCGCGGCCCACACGCGGGCGGATTGCCTGGGGAGGAACAGAGCTCTCTCCTCAGCAGCTGCGCAGCCTGGCAGGGCTGGTGTTTCAGTTTCCCGAGCGGCACTTCTGTGGCCTGACGGTGCTGGAAGAAATGCGCTTTGGCCACCCGGAGCTGACCCCAAAGGAAGTTGAGAACGCCCTCAAACAAGTGGGACTAGAAGGGATCCCTCTCCAGAGCTCCCCCAACCGCCTCAGTGGCGGGCAACAGCGGCGCCTGGCCTTGGCGGTGCAGCTTGTTCGCGGCCCCCTGTTGCTGCTGCTGGATGAGCCGACAGCGGGGCTAGACTGGTCGGTGCGACAGCAGGTGATCGAGCTGTTGGCCCGGCTGAAATCCACTTGGACGGTGCTGGTGGTTTCCCACGACCCAGAGGAGCTGTCTTCTATTGCCGATGTGCGCTGGCTTTTGCAGGCGGGATCCCTGCAGCCCCTGCCGGCAGAGGCGTTGCTCTACAGATAGCGGCGGGGATCGACCGGCTGGCCGTTGACTCGCACCTCAAAGTGAACGTGGGGGCCGGTGGAAAGGCCAGTGGAGCCGGAAGCAGCAATGACTTGCCCGCGCTGAACCTTTTGGCCTACCCCTGCGGTGATGCGGCTGTTGTGGGCGTAGAGGGTCGTGATACCGCCGCCGTGGTTGACAATGACCGTGTAGCCGTAGCCGCCGTACCAGCCGGCGTAGATGACGGTGCCTCGGTCTGACGCTCTCACGGGGGTGCCAGTGGGCACACCAAAATCGATCCCGGTGTGGAAGCGGCTGATGCCATAGATGGGGTGAACCCGCCAGCCGAAGCCGCTGGTGATCGGCCCGTGCGCCGGTGGGATCAGCCGGCCTGTTCCCTGAACAGGATCCCTGCCCCCTCGCTGCTGAGCCTGTTGGGCGATCAGGTATTGGATGAGACGGGTCAGCTGTTGGGAGTCGGCTTCCAGACGCCGTTGGGCTGCCTCGTAGGCAGCACGCTCTTTGGCCAAGCGGCTTATGAGCTGCTCTTGGAGGGCAGCCTGCTGCTGCAGTTGGTTTTTCTGAGCCGCCAGCTCCTGCAGGATTAGGGAGATCTCGTTGCGCTGCGCCTCCAGGGCAATGCGCTGTTGCTCCACCTCCTTGGCCATCGCCTGCAGCTTTTGGATTAACTGCCGATCCGCCTCGATCAACAGTTGCAATTGGTGGCGGCGGTCAAAAAACTCGTTGAGGTCACGGCTGGTGAGCAGCAAAGCCCACCACTGTTCAGCTCCCTGCCGCTGCATGTAGCGTAAGCGGGCAGCCGTACCCCGTTGCTGCCGTCTCAGGCGCTCTTCCAGCTCTTGCAACTCTTGCTGCGCTTGCTCTAGCCCTTTCTGGGCTTGCTCGAGCCGGTATTGGTTGTCCCGCAGGCTAACTTCGGTCTGTTGAAGGTTTCGCTGCAGGGATCCCATGCGCCGGCGGGCTTCTTCTTCAGCTTGGCGCAGCTCCCCAAGACGGCGCCGGGTGCGCTGGATTTGCTGTTGGATGTGCTGCTGCCGCTGTTGCAGTTGGTGGACACTCTGCGCCTGCGATGGAGCAACCCTCATCCATCCTCCCCACAGCAGGAGGGCCAGCAACCCCAGAATTGCCCATGCCTTTAGGCTGCTTGCCTTCCTCCTGAGACTCATCGCTCCCCCCACTCTCAGCAGCTACCGCCCCTAAAGATACCAAGGGCGGTCGTTTGCGACCTATCAGGCTACTGGCTGGTAAGGCAAAACCGAGCTCCAGTGCAGAAAATGGTGGTAAACCTAAGCTGGGCAACTGCAAAAGATGGCCTTCGAGAGTTCTGAACGCAGTTTCAGGAATGGGTCACAGCACCTCTGGCTACTTGACTTATGGCAGCAGCCCTTGATTGCCGTGATTCGCCTCTTGGCCAGCCACGCCCAAGCCCTGGCGGGGGCCACTCTGGCCATCCGAGCCGGGATCCGCCACATCGAAATCACCACGCAAGTTCCCCAGTATTTGCAGCTAGTTAGCCACCTGCGACAGGAGTACCCGCAGTGTTGGGTAGGGGTGGGCAGTGTCTTCAATCGGCAGATGGCAGAGCAAGCTTGGCAGGCAGGAGCCCAGTTCTGTGTTTGCCCCTTCACCGACGAGAACCTCATCCGCTGGGGCCAGGAGGTGGGGCTGCCCATCGTTGCCGGTGCGCTCACCCCCAGCGAGATCTGGAGAGCTTGGCAAGCAGGGGCAGCGGCAGTGAAGGTGTTTCCAGCAGAAAGCCTGGGAGGACCCCGCTACTTGCGCCACCTCCAGCCAGTGCTGGGATCCCTGCCTTTGATCCCAACCGGCGGGGTTACCCTAGCCAATGCTGCGGAGTACTTGCGGGCAGGGGCCTGGGCCGTCGGCCTTGCTGGGGATCTGTTCCCGGCGGAGTTGTTTAACGATAGCCAACAGAGGTTGGAAAACCGGCTACGGCAAGCGCTGGCGCAGCTTGTCGAACAGAGGAAGGCAGCCCCAGCTCCCAAGCCGAGCTTAACTTGAGCAAGCCAGTAGAATAGGGGGCATGGTGTGAGCGAGAGCTGCATGGAGGGGTTTCTGGATCTGTACCTGGAGCTGCAGGTCCCCAGCCCCATTGAGGAGGCCACTTGGCGACGTTGGTTTGAGGTTTGGTTGGGTAAGCTGGGGGTGACGGATCCCTGCGAACTCAGCCTCTGCCTTACTTCCGACGAACGCATTCGCCAGCTCAACCGCGAGTTTCGTCACATCGACGCCCCCACCGATGTGCTGGCCTTTGCCGCTGAGGAAATGGCTGCTCCTGTGGAGGTGCAGAAGCTAACAGGAGTGCGTCTACTGGGGGATATTGTGATTTCTGTGCCTACCGCCTGCGCCCAGGCCAAGGCGCAAGGACACTCACTGTCCCACGAGCTGGCCTGGCTGGCCAGTCACGGGCTGCTGCATCTTCTGGGGTGGGATCACCCCGATGAACTTTCCCTACAGCGCATGCTACAGCAACAGCAAAACCTGCTTGCTGCCATCCAAGAAGATTTGGAGGTGGCTCATGGCCGACAGCCCTAGTCGCTTTCCCTCGCCCCTGCGCTGGGCAGATGATTCTATGGCCCCGGTTGAGTCTCCAAGGGAGGATCCCTGGCGGCGCCCCCTTTCTTGGTGCGTGGCCACCAACCTGGGCAAGAGTTTTTACTATGCGGGCAGGGGCTTGCTGTACGCCGTTCGCACCCAGCGCAACTTTCGCATCCACCTCCTGGCAGCGGTGTTGGCCTTTGGCTTGGGCCTGGCCCTGCGGTTGAGCGCCGTGGAGATGGCCTTGATCAGCCTGACCAGTGGTCTGGTGATGGCTCTCGAGCTGGTGAATACTGCCCTAGAAGCAGTGGTGGATCTCACCTTGGGCAGTCGCTATCACCTGCTGGCAGAAGTTGCCAAAGACTGTGCTGCTGGGGCAGTGTTGGTGGCAGCGCTGGCTTCTGTGGCGGTGGCAGCTTGGCTGTTTCTCCCGCCCTTGCTGCTGCTATTGCCCCAGCATCTGCCTTCCCCCTTTTAAGCAGAGGCTCGGCCTTGCCAGGTGCGCGTCTTGCCCGGGTTGAGCAGCCCATAGGGATCCACCTCTTCTTTGAAACGGACCTGGCGCGGATCCATCACCTTGCGGCCTCCCTCTTCGAGGATGAAGGTGTGGGGGTTGGCGATGAACACTCCCTGGGCCTCGTGGTAGCGCATGATCTCGTTGAGCCGCTCTTCGGTGGTAAAGCGGACAATTTGGAGACCCACGGGGGTGGCCTGTCCCCCAAGGCGAATCATTTCCAAGTGCATCAGCACTTCGTCGCCAAAGTGCTCGTACAGATGCTGCACCAGCTTCAGCTCCCGGTCAGGCGGGAAAATCGACTGCAGATAGGTCAAATTGGGATCCACGCTGCGGCAGTGCAGAGTGGTGTGGTTCCAGGAAAATTCCCCCAGCGAGATCCCTTTGGCGGCCTCCTGGGCCGTTTTGTTGTAGACCACCTGGCCGCCATGCTCCCGGATGAGCTCTAGCAGCGGCTCCAGGCTGCATTCGGCCACCATCAACAGGGCTACCGCAGATCCCTCCGGCAAATAACCCCGTAGCGGCGCGAAATAGCTGGGGATCGGCCAAGCATGCAGGCTGATGAGTTTTTTTAGGATGCCATCGGCAGCGGCCAGAGCCTGGCCAAACCGGGCGCAGGGCATAAACCCCCCCTCAGGAGGGAAGGCTACAATCAGTTCTGCCCACGGGTAAGCCGGCGCCAGGGGGATCTCCACCTCGGTGATGATCCCGGTGAGGCCCCAGGCGTGGCTGACTTTGAACACGTCGTCTCCCCGCAGCTCCAGGATCCGCGGCTCTTCCTCCACCGTCACCACCCGCAGTCCTAGAATGTTTCCTCGATCCAGCAGTTGGCCGTAGGTAACGGAGCCAATGCCGCCGCTGCCCCCGGCAATGAAGCCGCCGATGGTGGCTGTGCGGTAGGTGGAAGGAGCCATGCGGATCTCCCAACCCATCTCGCGGGTGTGTTTGTCAATGGCAGCCAGCTTGGCCCCTGCCTGCACCCGCGCTAGCCCCGGCTTGGCCCAGATCACCTGATTGAGCTTGCTCATCTCTAGGATCACGCCGCCAGCTAGGGGAATGCACTGGCCGTAGTTGCCAGTGCCCGCCCCCCGTACGGTGAGAGGAAGCCGCCACTTGGCACAGGCTGCTGCCACTCGCTTGACCTCTTGTTCGTTTGCTGGGCGCACCACCACATCCCCTCGCTTGTCGCTCAACTGCCGGCTGAGCACAGGGCTGTAGTGGTAAAAGTCCAGGGACAACTTGGCCACTTCTGACGGATCAGTAATGGTTTCAATGTCGGCCAGCTCCGAGAGCAAGCCCTGCAGCTTTTCAGCGGCGACAATGGTCATAGGGATCCTCTCTAGGGGTAAGGTCTTGATCCCATCATTACCAACAAGGAGCCGCCAGCAAGCCAGACTAGCGGTAGAGCTGGGCTCTAGGCTGGGATCCGCCCCCGCCCCCCATCAGGTACAGCAGCGCCATGCGCACCGCCACGCCGTGGGCAACCTGCCGCTCGATGAGGTTGAGGTCGGGGTCCTCCATCACCTCAGAACTGAGTTCGACGCCGCGGTTAACCGGACCGGGGTGTAAGACCCTTACTTCTGGGTGGCACAGGCGCAGCCGCTGCCGGGTGAGGCCGAAAAGGTGGTGGTATTCCTGCAAGCTGGGGAGGAGGAATTCGCTCATCCGCTCTTGCTGCAAGCGCAGGGCAATGACAAAGCGGGCTCCTTCCAGGGCTGGCTCCAACTGCCAGTGCACTGGCAGGGTATGGCCGGGTACAAACTGAGCAAAGTCTTTCGGCAGCAGGGTAGGTGGGCCGGCCAGGTGGACGTCTGCGCCAGCAGCCACCAGGGCGTAGATGTTGGAGCGAGCCACCCGCGAGTGGAGGATGTCGCCGACAATGGCCACTTTCACCCCCTGGAGCAGCTCGAGGCGAGGCCGCTGGGGATCCAGATGGCTACAGAGGGTAAACAAATCCAGCAGCCCTTGAGTGGGGTGTTCGTGCAGGCCGTCTCCCGCATTCAACACCCCCGTATGGGATCCGCGCCGGTCGATCTCGGCGGCCAACTGCTGCGGCACCCCGGCCTGGGCGTGGCGGACGATGAGCACGTCGGAGCCCATGGCCAAGAAGGTGCGAACTGTATCCAGAATGGTTTCCCCCTTGGCCAGGGAAGAAGTGCCGGGGGAAAAGTTGAGCACATCGGCTGACAGGCGCTTGGCCGCCAGCTCAAAGCTGCTGCGGGTGCGGGTGGAAGGCTCGAAAAACAGCGTCACTACCACCTTTCCCTGCAGGGTGGGCACCTTGGGCAGCCGCCGGGTCAACACTTCCTGAAAGCTGGCGGCGGTTTGCAAAACGATCTGGTATTCTTCCGGAGTAAAATCCGCCAGGCCCAAAACGTGCTGCCGCTGCCAAACCATAGGGGATCCTCAAATGCCCAGGCGGGCAAAGATCTCGTCTAGGTGGGTGAGGTGCCGCTGCGGGTCAAAGCAGGCCTGCAACTCCGCCTCGCTCAGGTGGGCCATCACCCGGGGATCTGCCAGCAGATTGGCGCGGAAATCCCCGCCAGGCTGGTTCCAGGCGCGGTGAGCATTCTCTTGGACAAGACGGTAGGCTTCCTCACGGCTCAAGCCCTTTTCCACTAAAGCCAAAAGCACCTGCTGGCTGAAGACAACACCGCCGTAGAGGGTGAGGTTGCGCTCCATGTTGGCAGGGTAAACCTGTAGGTGGCGCACCAAATCCGCCATGTTGACCAGCAAATAGTGGCAGAGAATGGAAGCATCGGGCAGGATTACCCGCTCCACCGAGCTGTGGGAGATGTCCCGCTCGTGCCAGAGGGGGATATTTTCCAAGGCCGAGAGGGCGTACCCCCTTAGGAGGCGAGCGATCCCTGTCAGTTGTTCGGCTTTGATGGGGTTGCGCTTGTGAGGCATGGCGGAGGAGCCTTTTTGGCCGGGGGCAAAGTACTCTTCGGCCTCCAACACCTCCGTCCGCTGCAGGTGGCGGATCTCGGTGGCAAAGCGCTCCAGGGAAGACCCAATCAAGGCCAAAGTCTGCACATACTCGGCGTGGCGATCCCGCGAGATCACCTGGGTTGAGACCGTATCCGGCTTGAGGCCCAAGCGGGCGCAGGCCAACTGCTCCACCTGGGGGGGCACATTGGCGTAGGTGCCCACAGCCCCAGAGATCTTTCCCACGGCCACCACTTCCCGCAGGCGCGCCAGGCGCTCCTGATGGCGCAGGCACTCGGCCAGCCAGCCGGCCAGCTTGAAGCCAAAGGTGATGGGCTCAGCATGGACGCCGTGGGTGCGGCCAATCATGAGGGTGTAGCGGTGTTGCCGAGCTTGCTCACGCAGCGCAGCGATGAGATCCGCTAGGCGAGCTTGCAGGAGCTCCACAGAGGCCACTAGCTGCAGGGCCAGGGCTGTATCCAACACATCCGAGCTGGTCAGGCCTAGGTGGATGTAACGTCCCGCCTCACCCACGTGCTCGTTGAGATTGGTCAAGAAGGCGATGACGTCGTGCTTCACTTCCGCCTCAATTTCCAAAACCCGCGCTGGGTCAAAAGCGGCTTTGGCTTTGATCTCCTGCAGGGCCTCTTGAGGGATCCGCCCCAGCTCCGCCTGGGCTTCACAAACGGCCAGTTCTACCTGCAGCCAGGTTTGGAGCTTGTGGGCGGTGGACCAGATCTGGCCCATTTCCGGCAGAGTGTAGCGCTCGATCAAGGTGCCTTTCCCGTCAGTACGATAGGATAAGCCAAGCTATTCTAGCGTTTGGCCTCCCCGCTTGAGTTATCCCCGCAGCTTTGACCTACGCTGCCGCCAGACTGTTTAAGAGCGGGAAATTGACCTAGAAGCAACAGGGAGTTTGCAGATGACCCTTGGAGCTGCGCTATCGCAGGAAGGAAGATCTTGGACAGCGGAAGCTTTCATGGCGTTGTCCAAAGAGGGGCATCGCTATGAAGTTGTTGATGGAAAGCCAATTGATATGGGAAGTGCAGGGGCACTCCATGGTTATGTCTGCAGTCTCCTATTAGCGGCTTTAGCCCCCTACGTTTTGTCCAAGAAGCTGGGAGTCGTTTTAGATTCCAGCACTGCTTTTAAGATGAAGAGTGGCAATTGGCGCTCCCCTGACATTTCTTTTTTTGCCAAAGAACGCTTGCAGGGCATGACCGAACTGCCCATAGGATTTTTAGAGGGTGCCCCCGATCTGGCTGTTGAAGTGCTCTCTTCCGGCAATACAATCGAAGAAATTCATGACAAGCTGGTGGAGTACTTTGAAAATGGCAGCCGCCTGGTTTGGCTCGTCCACCCCATTGAGCACTACATCCTGGTGTATCGCAGCTCTGAAGAGCCCGATCGTCTCCTCAAATCGGTAGATCTTCTAGAGGGTGAAGAAGTCATTCCAGGATTTGCCCTGCCTGTTTCTCATCTATTCCAGAAGCTTTCCTTTTAAGTCCAATTGAGGTTCAAGAGTTGCCCCTCTTGCCGACAGTTTATGCTGGAGTGGCTTGGGATCCTTAGCAGTGCAGAGCCAATGAAGCGTCGATTGGGAAGGGTGGCCCTGATCAGTTTCCTAACAGCATTCTTGGCTGCTGCCCCTGCTCTCTCTTTGCCAACTCCTGCTGAGAGTACTTCAGGCCCCAAAACGGCTTCTGAGTTCAACTGGCAGGGATCCCTCAAGTTGTTGCGGGGGGATCCGATGGCGGCTTTGGCAGATCTGGATCGAGCAGTGCAGTTGGATCCCACCTATGCGCCGGCCTACGTGAACCGCAGCTACGTTTACAACTCCTTGCGCCAGCCCCAAGAAGCTCTGGTCGATGCCGAGCGGGCCATCCAGTTGGATCCGGGGATCCCGGAAGCCTACTTCAGCCGTGGCATAGCCCACCTGCAAATGGGGAAGCGAGAGGCCGCTATGGCCGACTTTCGCCAGGCGTTGGCTCTCTTTTCCAAAAGCGGCAACTTTGCCGATCAAACCATCATTCAGCAACTGCTGCGCCAATTGGGGGTGGAGTAAGCAACCGGCTAAGTTCAGCTTTCTTCCTTGCCCCCCAGCCACTCCTCTAGGGAAACTGCCTGGGCCTGCAGCCCGAAGACTTCACAAAAAGACTTCACCAGCACTGGGGCCACAGCAGCCATCGTCACCTCCGGACAAAACTGCACCAGGGATCCCACAGGTCGGTCAGGGATCCCACAGGGCACGATGGCCTCGAAGGCAGCTAGATCTGGACAGACGTTGAGGGCAAAGCCGTGGTAGGTGATCCAGCGGGAGACCTTGATGCCAATGGCGGCCACTTTGTGCCCTTCCACCCAAACCCCCGTTAGGCCAGGGATCCGCTCCCCCCTCAAGCCAAAGTAAGCCACAGTCTCGATGACCACCTGCTCCAGTTGGCGTAGGTACCAGTGGATATCCAGACAGTGGCGTTTGAGGTTGAGGATTGCATACCCCACCCACTGCCCTGGCCCGTGGTAGGTCACTTCGCCGCCCCGCTCCACCCGCAGGATTTCCGGCCCTCCAGTAGCAGGGGACTCTGGCTGAGTGTCCGGAGATCCTATCTGTCCAGGGAGGCTTTTGAGAAACTTGGGATCAGCCCCTGCCCCCAGGGTGTACACCGGCGGGTGGGTAAGCAACAGTAGCCCATCCGGTAGCTGGGGATTGCGGATCATCTGGGTCAGTCTGGTCTGCTGCCAAGCCCAGGCTTTGCGGTAGGGCACCTCTCCCGGCAGGTGGACGTGTAGAACTGGCACACCCAAATAGCCCTCAAGCCCTGGCAAAGACCTAGTGCCGCCCTCGCTGCCTATCCGGGAACTAGCCGTCGGCCGGGACCTAGCCTACCGACAGATTGACTTGCGCCCGCAACCGCTCCACCAAGGCGCGAGGCTGCAGCAGTCCCTCGATGCGGTCAACCGGCCTCCCGTCCTTGAACAAGATGAGGGTCGGCACGGCGTAGATCCCCCAGCGAGCGGCAATGTTGGGGTACTTGTCTATATCTACCTTCACGAAAGCAATGGCGTCCCCCACCTGGGGCTTCACCTGCTCCAACACCTGCGCCATTACCTGACAGGGACCACACCAGGTGGCGTAAAAATCCACCAGAATGGGAGTTTTGGATCCCTGGATCATGTCGTCAAAGCTTTTGAACCACTGTTTCTGGGCCATGGCAACCAAAGAATGCAACCTATTTGCAGTCTAAGTGTTTGAGATGGAAATGTGGGTAGAGATTCTGCTACAGCTTGCTTTCGGCTTCCCGGTAGGATGGCTAGGGCTTGGCCGGTACCTGTAGTCTAGGGAGCGAACTTGAAGGAAGGGAGAGGCTTTAGCAGGGCTTAACGAAGGAGTGGGATCCCGATGGCAACAATCCGGATGGTGAGCCGAGGTGTGGTGGCCGGGGTACTGGGTGGGATGCTCTTGAGCTTCTGGGGGATCGGGCGTTGGCTGTGGGATCCCTCGGCCTGGATCCAGGTGGCGGCCGGCCTGCTCTTGAGCGGGGGGACGTTGCTGTACTGGCTAAGAACCCGCCCCGCCGACTGCTTGGTGGTGGAGCCGCAGAGCTGGCGCCTCAACCGCCTCAGCCCCGACCGCTGGCTCATCCAGGCCGACTTTGTCGCCCGCAATCTCAACCCCCTTTTTGAGGTCACCTTGGCCCAGGTGGAGCCGCGACTGCATCTGCTCAGCACCAGCTCCGTCGAGGGGATCCATACCCAAATTCGCCTCCGCTCCCGTCACCCCGACTTGCCTCCTCGCCAAGACAACTACTGGCAGGCTTACATCATCACCCCCCAAAGCCAGACTGGCCTAGAAGTCGAGATTGAACTAGGGGGGGAAGGACTGGCAGATTTGCGCTCGGCCTGGCTGGAGCTGGACTACGTCCAGTACGGGCGGCAGCGGCGTACCCTCAAGACTAGCCACCTCATCTTGCCGCTGCAGGAAGTGGATCCCTTGGCGGAGCTGTGCTGGCAGCAGCAGGGGCTGGTGAGTTGGGCTGCCATTCCCACCCATCTGCTCACCCCCAGCGATGACCTGGCTGAGGTGTTGCGGCGCTACGTGGGCCCCCACTTCCAACCCGGCGATGTCGTGGCCCTTTCCGAGAGTGCTGTAGCCATTGTGCAGGGCAACTTTCGCCATCCCCTGCAGGTGCAGCCTGGCTGGCTGGCTCGCACCCTGTGCTACTTCTTCCCCTCCAAGACCAGTCTCTCAAGCTGCTATGGCATGCAGACGCTCATTGACTGTTCGGGGGCCTGGCGAGTACTGGGGGCCTTTGTGGCGGGATCCCTGGCTAAGCTGCTGGGGATCCCAGGGGTGTTCTATGCCCTGGCGGGGGAGCAGGCGGATCTCATCGACGATGTCACCGGCACCTTGCCCCCCTATGACCAGTTCATTGTCTTGGGACCACGGGATCCAGCCAAGCTGGTGGCCGAGCTCTACGCCCAGACCGGCTACGAGGTGGCCATTGTGGATGCCAACGACCTGGGCGAAGTCAACGTCTTGGCGGCCAGCCCAGGTGTGGAGCGGGAGCTGGTGGAGCAGGCTCTGCGCAAGAACCCGGCGGGCAATGCGGCAGAGCAAACGCCGATTGTGCTCATCCGGAAGCGGCTGCCGGCATAGAGGTCACCTGGGATTTGAGAGCCTGCATCGCCTGGTGGGTGGACAAGAAGAAGCGCTCGGCGCCCACTTTCTCCACAAACCCCGCCATTTTGAGGCGATCCATCACCGGCCCCTTCACCTTGGCCAGGGCAAAGCCCACCCCCATTTGGCGCAGACGTTCCACCAACTGAGTCAGCACCTCCAAAGCGCTGCCGTCGATGAAGTTAATGGCGCTGGCCACCAGCAGCACCTGTTCCACTGCTGGCCGCGCTGCCACCTCTTGCAGCAGATACTCCTGCAGGTAGGCGGCGTTGGCAAAAAACAGGCTTTCATCCACCCGCACTGCCAGGATGCGCGGATCGGTAAGCACCTCATGGCGCAGCACGTTGCGGTAGTGCTCGGTGCCAGGCACCTGGCCGACAATGGCGATGTGGGGACGGCTGGCCCGCCAGAGGAAGAGGAGGATAGACACCAGCACTCCCAGCCCAATCCCCGGCTCCACCCCGATCCCCAGCACGCCGGCAAAGGTAGCCAACCAAACCAAGGCATCGCCGCGGTCGTAGCGCCAGCTCTGCAGCAAGGGGTGAAAATCCACCAGTCCCAGCACTGCCACCAGCACAATAGCTGCTAGGGTCGTCTGGGGCAGGAAGGTAAACAGAGGCATCAGCCAGCTCACCGCCAGGGCTATCAGGGATCCCGTCACCACCGAAGCCAGGCCGCTGTTGGCCCCGGCCTGAAAGTTAACTACTGAGCGGCTGATCCCACCCGTTACCGGGTAGCCACCACTTGCGGCTGCGGCCAGGTTGGCCACCCCCAGGGCCACCAGATCCTGGTTGGGATCCACTTTCTGCCGCCGCTGGCTGGCCAGCGACTGACCTACCGCATAGCTTTCTGTAAAGCCCACCAAGCTAATGGCCAAGGCTGTGGGCAGCAAAGCTCGCCACTCTGGCCAGCTCAGCCAAGGGAAGGTCAGGGGGGGCAAACCCGCCGGAATGGATCCCACCACCGCCACTCCTGATCTTTCCGAGAGGTTCAACCCCCACACCAGCAGCGTGGTCAGGAAGACGGCTCCCAGCGGCGCGCCCTTGGTGAGAAGTAGGCTCCAGAGAGGCGGGATCCCCCAGCGGCGCAGTTGAGCGGGGAGCTTCTGCTGGGCGTACACCAAGAGGGTGATGGCCAACAGCCCCAGCCCCAGGGTGACCCAGTTTACCCCCTCCAGGCTCTGCCAAAGCCGTTGCAGCAGCAGCCAGAAGGACTCGGTGTTGGCGATCTTCACCCCCAACAGATGGCGGAGCTGGCTGAAGGCGATGATTAGGGCTGCGGCGCTGCCAAAGGCCGTTACCACCGAGCGGCTCAAGAAATTGGCCAAAAACCCCAGCCGCAGTAGCCCTACCCCTACCTGGATCAGGCCCGCTTCTAGAGCCAAGCCCAGCGCCAACCGGCCATACTCCGGGCTGCTCGGCTCAGCCAGCGGCTCCAAGCCCGAGGCCACCAGCAAGGAGATGATGGCCACCGGCCCCACCGACAAAGCTCGGCTGGATCCTAGAAAGCCGTAGGCGATGACCGGCAGGATAGCAGCGTAGAGACCTGTCTGGGGAGGCAGCCCAGCTAGCAGCGCATAGGCCATGCTCTGAGGCACCAGGAGAGTGGCTGTAACCAGTCCGGCAATGAGATCCCCTGGCAGATCCTCTGGCCGATACCGAAGCCACCACAAGGAATCCCTGGTAAAGGGCAGGTAGCGCGCCGGGATTCCCTGTCTGGAAGAGGAAGGGATCCCGCTCATAGGGCCTGACCTCGGTTCCAGGGCATGCGGGCCAAAAGCAGCGCCAGACCACAGGTGTTGGTGATCCCGGCAAACACCAGCCCAGCTCCCACAAAGCCGCTCAACACCAGCCAGGCCGGATGGACAAAGGCTCCCAGCAAGGTTCCGGTGAGCACCAGGGATCCCGCCGCAATTTGCACCTGCCGCATTAGCGAAATGGGCGCGTTGCGGGTGCGGGTGGTGGGCAGCTTGGCAGCCTTCCAAGCCTCAATCCCGCCTTTTAGACTAAGCACCTCCGGCCAGCCGTGGTCTAGCAACTGACAGGCAGCGCGGATGGAGCGACTGCCCATGCGACACTGCAACACTACCGGTTTTTCCGGCGTCGAGGCCGGCACCCTGGCCGGGTCAAAGGTAGATAGAGGCATGTTGATCGCCCCCGGGATCCGCTCGTCATGGTACTCTGCCGGCTCCCGCACATCGATGAGCTGTACCCGCCCTTGATCCAGCCACTGCTTTAAGGTCAGGGCGTCGATCTCCTTGAGACGGGGATCCCGTTCCTGCTGAGCGGAAGGCGTAGGATTTTGTCGGGCTACAGTCATTGGTTTCCTCCTCGGGTAACTAACCTTCTTCCTCAAGCAACCTGCTGGGCTCGCCAGGGTAAAACTGGCTATCCAGGATTTGCTCGGGAGCGTAAGGACACGTCTTGGGAAAAGTCTTTCTGGGCAGCTTGGTCTCTTCCAGAGCTAGCTGGAGCGCCCTCAGGTAAGACTTGGAGATGGCCTCCGGCAAATAGGGCCTCAAGCTTGGGCTTTCCTCCAGCAGATCTAGAACCTCCTGTCGCTGCACCTGTAGGGTAAGAAGCCAGCTTACCGATCTAGCCTGCGGCTGATACTCCCATTTCAGGAGGTGCCCCACCAAAACCCCCAGCTGGTTGCGCAGCTCTTGCCGCTGTTGCCTGCCCAACGATTCCATCTCCTCAATCAAATGGGGCAGGTCTAGCTTCTCCCAAGCCCGCTTCCTCAGAAATTGAGCTTGTTGCTGAGTCCAAGCATAGAAATCCTTCTCATAGAGACTTTCTGGATCCACTCTCAACCCTCCCCCTTCTGACCCGCCAGCTCGGAGAAGTCTAGCTAGCCCCGCAGGCTTTACAGCCAGGCTCTCCCACCCAAGAGGGTTTGCCCCACTAAACCGCGGCTGCCACTTGGCCGCACTGCTCGTTGGCGGGCAGGGCTTCCTGGATCTTCTTGGGCTGAGGCAGGTTGAGGCTGTTCATCAAGGCGATGAAGCTCTCCCGCGAACGCAGCTTGCCCGTCTGTAGATCCACAAAGCGGGGGTTCCAGCGCTTCTCTTCGCCAATGGTGGAGACGGTGTGCCCACGGTAGTCGTGGCCGGGATAGACCAGCGTCTCGTCTGGCAGGGTAAACAGGTGCTGCGTAACGTGGTCGTACATCAGGCCAGGATCCCCACTTTGGAAATCCGTGCGCCCACAGCCGCGAATGAGCAAGGAGTCTCCGGTGAGAATGCGATCCCCATGGACGCGATAGCTCATGTGGCTGTCGGTGTGGCCCAGGGTGGCGATGGCCTCGATGGTGATGGATCCCACCTGCAGCGTTTCCCCATGGCCAATGAAGCGGTCGGCACATTGGGCTTTGGCCTGGACTGGCACCACCCCTTGGCAGCCGGTCAACTCGCGCAGCTTGCCCGTGCCGGTGATGTGGTCGGCGTGAACGTGGGTCTCGAGACAGTACTTCAACGTCAGACCCAGCTCTCGAATTAACTTCAAGTCCCGCTCCACCTGCTCCAATACGGGATCCACCAGCGCCGCCTCGCGGGCGTTTGGGTCTGCAACTAAGTAGGTGTAAGTGCTTGTCTCGGCGTCGAACAGTTGGCGAAATAGCATGTTACCCTTCTGTCTGTTGGCAAAGACCTGAACGCCATTTGGGCCTCTGGAAACACTATATAACCATTTAGTGTTAAAATCAAGCCAGCACAGCCCTCAAGACGGTCTATGGATGGGGACGAGCTCGCGAAAGGCGGCAAAGACGAGCGCCAGTTGACCCTGACGCCAGAAGTGCTGACCAGCGTGGCGGAGTACTTCAAGGTTTTGGCGGAGCCCAGCCGCCTGCAGATCCTGTGTCAGTTGCGCTCGGGGCCCAAGAACGTCACCCAAATCCTAGAGGCCACTGGCATGGGCCAGGCCAACGTTTCCAAACATCTCAAGATCCTGGCGCAGGCAGGGATCGTCAGCCGCGAGCCCAAGGGCGTGAGTGTCTACTACCAAATTGCAGATCCCGTCTGTTTTGAGCTGTGCGAGGTGGTGTGCAAGCAGTTGATTAAGCGGCTTAAGCAGCAAGCCCAGCAATGGGAGCCGCTGGCGGCCCTTCACTCCAGCAGGCTGAGCCGCGAAGGCTCTTGAGGGAGGCGGTACTCAGGGGAAGGCTCAGCAGCCCGAACTCCCCTCCCGTTCACTCCCACAAGTTCAGATCGGTCACCGCCCCCAGGCTGCTGCTGGAGACCAGCTTGGCATACTTGGCCAGAATACCTCGTTTGTAGCGGGGCTCGGGCGGAACCCAGCGGGCGCGGCGGCTGGCCAGCTCCTCTTCGCTGACATGCAGGTGGAGGAGGCGAGCAGGGGCATCGATGGTGATCAAATCCCCTTCTTCCACGAGGGCAATGGGGCCGCCTACATAGGCCTCAGGGGCCACATGGCCCACCACCATGCCGTAGGTGCCGCCAGAGAAGCGGCCATCGGTAATCAACCCCACGCTATCTCCTAGACCAGCGCCGATGATGGCCGAAGTAGGGGAGAGCATCTCCCGCATGCCAGGGCCGCCCTTAGGGCCCTCGTAGCGGATCACCACTACGTCCCCCGGTCGAATCTGGCCGGCGAGGATAGCCTCCAGACAGGACTCTTCCGAGTTGAAGACCCGCGCTGGCCCCGTGATCTTCGGATTCTTGACGCCGCTGATCTTGGCCACTGCCCCTTCAGGCGCGAGGTTGCCTTTGAGGATGGCTATGTGCCCTTGGGGGTAAAGGGGGCTATGCCAGGGGCGAATCACCTCTTGATCTGGGCTGGGCTCGTCCGGCACGTCCCGCAGGACTTCGGCAATTGTTTGTCCAGAGATGGTGAGGCAGTCGCCGTGCAGCAAGCCGTGGTTGAGCAGGATCTTCATCACCTGCGGGATCCCGCCGGCCCGGTGCAGATCAGTGGTTACAAACCGGCCCGAAGGCTTGAGGTCACAGAGAACAGGCACGCGGGCGCGGATGGTCTCAAAGTCATCCAGCGTCAGGGGCACCTCTGCCGCGTGGGCAATGGCCAGGAAGTGGAGCACGGCGTTGGTGGATCCCCCTACGGCCATGATGACCGAAATGGCGTTCTCGATGCTCTGGCGGGTGATGATGTCCCGCGGCCGGATATTAGCTTTGATGGCTTCGGCCAAGACTTTGGCCGATTGAGCGGCGCTTTCGGCCTTCTCTTCGTCCTCTGCCGCCATGGTGGAGGAATAGGGCAGGCTCATGCCCATAGCCTCAAAGGCGCTGGACATGGTGTTGGCCGTGTACATGCCGCCGCAGGATCCGGCACCGGGGCAGGCGTGGCGCTCGACTGCCAGCAGCTCTTCCTCAGAGATGCGGCCAGCACTATACTCCCCTACCGCTTCAAAGGCGCTGACAATGGTGAGGTCGCGGCCATTGTAGTGGCCGGGCTTGATGGTGCCGCCATAGACAAAGATAGAGGGCACGTTGAGGCGGGCCATGGCGATCATCGCCCCCGGCATGTTCTTGTCGCAGCCGCCGATGGCCAAGAGACCATCCATGCTCTGGCCGTTGACCACCGTCTCGATGGAATCGGCAATCACCTCCCGCGACACCAGGGAGTACTTCATTCCCTCAGTGCCCATGGAAATGCCGTCGCTAATGGTGATGGTGCCGAAGACCTGAGGCATGCAGCCGGCCTCCCTCAGGGCAGCTTCAGCCCGCTCGGCCAAGGCTTGGATCCCGATGTTGCAAGGGGTGATGGTGCTGTGGGCGTTGGCGATGCCGACAATGGGCTTGCCGAAATCCTCATCGCGGAAGCCCACTGCCCTGAGCATGGCGCGGTTGGGAGAGCGCTGCACTCCCTGGGTGACGACTTGGCTGCGCAGTGGAGAAGGAGGGTTGGCCATCATGGAACAGAGCGGGACGACAAGCCCCCGCTGGGATAAGTAGAACCCATCCTACCGCTCTGAAAGACCTATACAACGCTGGACAAAAGCGGACTTTTGCTCCAGGTTGACGCTTTCTTCCTGCTTCCACGACCCGTAGCTAGTGG